>JABIQF010000167.1 GCA_018668095.1 Cellvibrionales bacterium | reverse complement strand
TAATCAAAAATGGTTTTTGTTTTAAGCGCGTCCATCTACGTCAATTAATGGTGATGGCTTTATTGCTCTCAATGCTTTGCAGTTGCTCTTGGTTGCAGGGGCTATCGACAGCTAATCCGCAAGATATTAATCTGTTGCTTGAGCAAAAAAACTTTAATGAAGTGTTAGCGATTGCCGACACGCAGTTGGCTCGATCTTTAGAAGAGCAGGATAAAAATTATTGGCTAGCCATTCGTGAGAGAACGACCATCGAGGCCGCTGCATTTCAACAAGAGCAGGTGCAGCGTTTACAGCGTTTGGCGCGTCGCGATGAATGGCAGATAGCCAATGTCGAACAGCAGTTTTTACGTCAGCATCTTCCCTCCAACGATGTGTTAGATGAACTGTTTGCCGATGTGGATCGACAACGGCAGCAGTATGTTGATGGCTTAACACTTGGCTTGGCAAAATTAGAAGCTCAACATTTGCCGAAGACCTTACGATTTTATGAGCGCTTATATAAAGCAGATGCAGATGATGTGATTGCATTGCGACGCTGGCAGCAGGAGAGGGACAAACGAGATCGATTAATAGTGACGGTCAAGGCCTATGCGGCAATAGCGGAGGCTGAGCGAGAGTATGGTTTGGCTTTAGCGCATTTGCGTAGCATTCAGCGTCTTGAAGATTCACCGGTGATATTAACCGATATTAAGCGGCTTCGATCGTTATTGTTAGAGCAACAGAAGGCGCAAATAGTGCTTAATAATAATAGTGCTTTATCGAAAAAGCAGCAGCAACAGTTAGCCGATTACGATGCTGCCATTGATCAGCAGCAATGGCTTACCGCTAAAAATATTCTTATGGCCATGCTGAAGCAGCGGCCGGGCGATAAAGCCTTAATTGATGAGCAGCAGCAGTTAAATGCGAACTTACTGCTTGAGGTTGAGCGTGCCACGGCATTAGGAGAGGCTTACTATTCGGAGGGTAATATTGAGTATGCGTTAATGGCTTGGCAGTCCGCATTGCCGCTGGCCCCTAATGATTCTCATTTGTTGGCAAATATTGAGCGTGCACAACGTATTCTCGATAAAGTTAAAGCCCTAAAAGAGGGCGGAACTAACGATATTCGTTAGGCTTTATTGCCGAGTAATCACAATACAAATCTTGCTGCATATGGTTAAATGCCCGCTTATTCGTCGCTCGGGCCTCAGTTATTTGAAGGTCTGAGCTTAATAAGCCTAGTAGCTGCTCTACAGCGCTATTTGTCTTCAGATTCCAGCATAAAAGAACTCAAATTTTGGCCTCATCATCACTTTGTCAGCCGGTAAAGGCACCCGATTTATTCGCTTATCCTAAATATTGGGCTGAGTGCTTTGGCGTAGCGCCTTATTTGCCCATGACTCGTGCAGAAATGGACGCCTTAGGTTGGGATAGCTGCGATATTATTCTTGTCACTGGCGATGCCTACGTTGATCATCCGAGCTTTGGTATGGCCGTTATTGGCCGTATGCTCGAGTCACAAGGCTTTAGAGTCGGTATTATAAGCCAGCCAGCATGGCATCAAGGTGATGCCGCAGCCGATGCTGCCTTCGCCGAGTTAGGTGCACCGAATTTATTCTTTGGTGTGACCGGCGGCAACATGGATTCGATGATTAACCGCTATACCGCCGATTTACGGATGCGTAGCGATGATGCTTACACTGCTGGCGGCGAAGGTGGCAAGCGTCCCGATCGCTGCGTGATTGTCTATACCCAGCGCTGCCGTCAGGCTTTTCCGAAAGTGCCAATTGTTATTGGCGGTATTGAAGCCAGTTTACGTCGCATAGCGCAATATGATTACTGGAGTGATTCCGTTAGACGATCGATATTGGTCGATAGCGGTGCTGATATTTTGTTATACGGTAATGCCGAGCGTGCGCTTTGTGAGGTTGCTCATTTATTAGGTTCAGGTCGCGATATTAAAGCGGCGGGGCGTTTACGCGGTACCACCACTATTGTCAGTGAAGCGCCTAAAGGCTTTGTTGAAATTGATTCAACGCGTATCGATTGGCCTAACGCCATTGATAAAATGCCGAATCCTTATCACTATGATGTCGACGAAAGCGAATGCGATCGTGATCGTACCCAAGCAGCGAATGCCGATACCGAAGATGTTGTAAAAATTATTCCTATGCCGCTGGCAATTAAAACCTTAAGTGAGCAAAGCATTAGTGCCGATGCGGCTTATGTCCGTTTGCCGTCATTTGAAAAAGTCCGCAATGATCCTGTCTTGTATGCACATGCCTCTAGAGTATTGCATCAAGAGAGTAATCCGCACAACGCGCGCGCGATTATGCAAAAGCATGATGGTCGTGAAGTCTGGGTTAATCCGCCGCCTATTCCATTGACTACCGAAGAAATGGACGGCGTCTTTGCCTTGCCGTATCAGCGTCGACCGCATCCAAGTTATGGCGATGCCGTTATTCCTGCTTATGACATGATAAAAACCTCAGTCAATATTATGCGAGGTTGCTTTGGTGGTTGTACTTTTTGTTCTATTACTGAGCACGAAGGTCGCGTTATACAAAGTCGTTCTGAGCAATCAGTATTAGATGAAATTGAAAAGATTCGAGATCAAGTGCCAGGCTTTACCGGTACGATTTCTGATTTAGGTGGCCCAACGGCCAATATGTATCATCTTAATTGTAATGATGATGTGATTCAGGCGAATTGCCGTCGATTGTCTTGTGTATATCCGACTATTTGCAAAAATTTAGAAACAGATCATAAGCCAACAACTCAGTTATATCGTAAAGCACGCGCCTTGCGCGGTGTTAAGCGAATTTTGATTGCTTCTGGTTTACGTTATGACTTAGCTGTGCTGGATGAAGAATACGTAAAAGAATTAGTGACGCATCATGTCGGTGGTTATTTAAAAATAGCGCCTGAGCACAGTGAAGATGCAACGCTATCGAAAATGATGAAGCCGGGCATGGGTAGTTATGATGCCTTTAAGAAAATGTTTGAGAAGTACACCAAGCAGGCGAAGAAAAAACAATATTTGATTCCGTATTTTATTGCTGCGCATCCGGGCAGTAGTGATGAAGATATGATGAATTTATCATTGTGGTTAAAGCGCAATGATTTTCGTGTTGATCAGGTGCAAACGTTTTATCCATCGCCAATGGCGTTGGCAACGGCCATGTATCACTCTGGGCGTAACCCGCTTAAAAAATTAATGTATAAGCGCGGTGAAAAAATATTTGTTGCTAAAAATTTAGAGCAGCGCCGCTTACAAAAAGCGTTTTTGCGTTATCACGATGAAAAGAACTGGGCTTATTTGCGTGCTTCATTAATTAAAATGAATCGTGCAGAGCTTATTGGTGATGGGCCAAATCAATTGGTTCCCGCCGAAAAATCGATGAATCGTAGAGGTGGTCAGCCTGCTGGCCGTCGTGGTGCAACAGGCGGGCCCAATAAGAAGGCGGGTAGAAAACCGAGCAATAAGGCCGTTGGTGGCCAGTGGAGCAGTCGCTCACGCAAATAAGTGTTTGTGCTTTGTTAGACTCTGGCGGCTAAAAGACTTTTTGTATAAGGGTCGCTAGGGTTTTGATAAAGACTTTCAGTATCATTGATTTCCACAATCTTCCCTTGATTCATAACAGCAGTGCGATCAGCAATGTAGCGCACCACGGCTAAGTCGTGAGAGATGAAAATCATCGTTAGTTGGCGCTCTTGGCAGAGCTTTAATAACAAGCTCAGTATTTGCGCTTGTATCGTTACATCCAATGCCGATACGGGTTCATCAGCAATAATCAATTTAGGTTCAACGGCTAAGGCTCTTGCTATAGCAATACGCTGCCGCTGTCCGCCAGAGAATTCGTGGGGATATTTATTAGCCCAACGCGCTTCGAGTCCAACATCTTGCATCAGTGTTAAGACTTTATTTTTTATATCCTCAGCATTACTCGCAAGACCATGAAGGCGCAGCGGTTCGGCAAGTGTGTTGAATACTGTCATGCGCGGATTAAGCGAGGCATAGGGGTCTTGAAATATCATTTGAATATCTTTACGCGTTGCTTTTAATGCCTTGCCTTTTAATTCTGCTATAGACAATTTTTCTAAAGCGTCTTGCTGTAAACAGATTTCCCCTTGTTGAATATCAACCAGCCTAACAATGCTATGTGACAAGCTGGTTTTACCACAACCTGATTCACCGACTAAGCCTAATATCTCACCTTGTTTAACCGTTAAGCTCACATTGTCGACCGCTTTAAAGAGGTTCTTTTTATTGCCATAAGCAATACTAATATTATTTAACGTTAAAAAGTGCGAGTCTTGGTCACCAGTAAAGCGATAGGCTTCAGGTTTGGCGCTGTTAGGAATAGAGGCAATCAGTTTCTGTGTATAGGCTTGTGTGGGGGCATCAAAGATAGCTTGCGTATTACCTTGTTCAACAATATGGCCTTTTTCCATCACAATGGTTCGGTCGGCCATGCGCTTAATCACATCAAGATCATGAGAGATAAAAATAACGGCGATATTTCTGCGTTGTTGCAGTTCATGAATCAGTTCAAGTATCTGCGCTTGAATAGTCACGTCTAAGGCTGTGGTTGGCTCGTCAGCAATTAATAACTCAGGTTCTGTAATAAGCGCCATAGCAATGACGACACGTTGTCGCATACCGCCAGAAAACTCATGGGGATATTGCTGAAAGCGATTCGCTGCATCACTAATGCCGACTTCTTCAAGCAGGGCAATGGCTTTTTCTTTGGCTGCGGTTTTTGACATATTACTGTGTTGCAGCAAAGGCTCAATGATTTGCTGGCCGACACGCATATAGGGATTGAGCGAGGTCATGGGATCTTGAAAAATCATACTGATTCGCTTGCCGCGAATTTGGCGCATGGTTTTTTCATTCGCTTGCAGTAAATCAATACCATCAAAAATAGCAGTGCCGTTTTTAATATGGCCGGGCGGCATAGGAATTAAGCCTAGCAATGAATAGCAGCTAACCGATTTCCCCGAGCCAGACTCGCCGACAATACCAAGGGTTTCACCTTTGTCGACAGTAAAGGAGACATCACTGACGGCGCTCACGGTGCCGTCACGGGTGGTGAAATCGATGGATAGATGATTAACCGTTAATAAACTCATAATTAATCTCTTGTTGCGCGAGGGTCGAGTGCATCGCGTAAGCCGTCGCCTAAAAAGTTAAGCGCAAATAATGTTAGCGAGAGGGCAAGGCCAGGAAATACCAATAACCATGGATATTCTTCCATGGTTTCTACGCCGCCAGAAATCAATACACCCCAAGAGCTTTGCGGGGGTTGTATGCCAAGGCCCAAGAAACTTAAAAAGGCTTCTAACAGCATAACGCTGGGAATGGTTAGCGTGATGTAGACAATAACGGGGCCAAGGACATTCGGAATAATATGGCGGCGAATGATTTGCCAATGACTCAGGCCGGTAACCACGGCGGCACTGACAAATTCTTGTTTACGAAGGGTTAAGACTTGCGTGCGAACAATTCTCGCCATGGTAAGCCATTCAATTAAGCCAATAGCTAAAAACAGCAGCAGTAAGCTGCGGCCAAAAACCACCATCAACAAAATAATAAAGATCATAAAAGGCAGTGCATATAAGATGTCAACAATACGCATCATGATGGTGTCAGTGAGTCCGCCGATGTAACCTGCGATAGTGCCCCATAGAATGCCGATAACTAAAGACACTGCGGTGGCAGCAAAGCCGACCATTAATGATATGCGTCCGCCATACATTAGGCGGGTCATTAAATCACGGCCATGAATATCAGTACCTAACCAGTGTTGTGCTGAGGGTGCCGAAGCGCCCAGTGCTAAATTTTGTGTTTCATAACCATAGGGCGCAAGCCAAGGTGTCAGAATTGATACGACGACGAAAAAAATAATCACATACAAGCCCAGCATGGCGAGTTTGTTTTTATTTAGTCGATACCAAGCGTCTTGCCACAGTGAGCGGCCTTGTTCAAAATTGAGGTTTTGATATTCTTTTAATGAATCAATCATGGCTAGTTTTTTTCGTTAGACAATGCGAGGCGTGGGTTGAGCCAAACGGCCAGTAAGTCAGACAACATATTGAGCAATACGATTAAGCAAGACAGCAATATAGTGGTGCCTAATATCATGGTGTAGTCACGGTTAAAGGCAGCTTGCACATAAAAACGTCCAAGGCCGGGAATTTGAAAAATGGTTTCGACTACAAATGAGCCTGCTAACAAGCCGGCAATGGCGGGTCCAAGAAAGGCAACGACTGGAGATAGTCCGCCGCGAAGCGCATGACGAATAATAATGGTGGCCATGGGCAGGCCTTTAGCCTTAGCGGTGCGAATATAATCTTGAGACAGTATTTCTAACATGCCACCGCGGGTGAGTCTGGCAATATAGGCCGCATAGGTTGAGCCCAGGGTGATGGCCGGAAGGATTTTATCACCGGGTGAATAACCCCATCCGGAGACGGGCAGCCATTGCAGCCAGATACCAAAAACCAATACCAATAGTGGGCCTAGTAAAAAAGAGGGCATACAGATACCGGTCATAGCCAGAGACATCGGAATATAATCTTGAGCGCTATTGGGTTTTATTGCCGCCAGCATGCCGGCGAAAATGCCGATAACTAAGGCAATCATAATGGCATAAATAGCCAGCTCAAAAGTAATCGGTAAGCCCGCGTAAATCATTTCTGTCACAGTGCGGTTGGTGTAACGAAACGATGGGCCAAAGTCGCCTTGAGCTAAATGACCTAAGTAATCGAAGTATTGCTCATACATCGGCGCATCAAGATTATAGCGTTCGTTTAAACGCTCTATCACTTCTGGACTTAATGTCTTTTCAGCATCAAAGGGACCACCCGGCGCCGCGCGTACTAAAAAGAACGTAGCGGTAATAACAATAAAAATAACCGGTATGGATTGCAGTAATCGACCAACAAAAAATCGCAGCATGATTTATTTAGGCTCTTGCAGATAAACATGTTTATACGGATGTTGGTCAAGGATGTTGGGATGCCAACCTTGCAACTGTGGGTGTTTCAGTAATACACGTGTATAGGTATAAATAGGAATAATCGGACTCTCATCCATTAAAATTGCTTCGGCTTGCTGAAAGGTACGGTAACGTTGTTGCTGGTTGGTTTGGCTGGCCGCCAAAGCAATGAGTCGATCGTACTCTGGGCTAGACCAACCAGTTTGGTTGTTGCCACCGTCAGTAATAAACATATCGAGAAAGGTATTCGGATCAGGGTAGTCGCCTATCCATGCCGCGCGAGCAATGCTGTAATCCATCGATTGAATACGACTTAAATACACTTTCCAATCTTGATTAGACAGGCGTATATCGATGTTCAATGCATCCTTCCACATTTGCTGTATCGCTACGGCAATACGGCGGTGGCCATCGCTAGTGTTATAGGTGAGTTCTATTTCGGGAAAACCTTCGCCATTAGGGAATCCTGCTTCGGCCAGCAGGGCGCGTGCAGCTTCGATATCAAAGGTAATAGGACTGGTGGCTGCGTAATAACCCTGTGTATTCGGCGGTGTAAAAGTATAGGCGGCAAGTTGGCCACCTTTAGTAATAGAGCTGACTAACAGGTCTCTATTAATCGCCATTGATAGCGCTTTGCGTATATTAGGGTTGTCTAAGGGTTTAACGTTAATGTTAATACGGTAGTAATAGGTACCTAGATAAGGATCAATAGAAATTTTCTCTGGATCTTTTTGTTGGTAAACAGCAATTTTATCAACGGGTATAGAGCTAGTGGCATGCAGAGCGCCGGTTTTAAACATGCGCTCTTCTGTTTGTACTTGGTCTATGGGGTAAAAAACGATTTCATTAAGCTGTACATTTTCGCTGTCCCAATAGAGCGAGTTTTTACTCACGCGAATAATGTAGTTGAGTCGCCAGTCATCTAATACAAAAGGACCGTTGCCGACAAAATTACCGGGGCGGGTCCACAGTGTACCGGCTTCATCAATCGCGCCAAATTTTAAGATGGTGGGCGGATGAACAGCATAAGTACTGTAATGAGCTAATAACGATAAAAAGTAGGGCGTAGGGTTTTCAAGATCAACTTGTAAGGTTTTTGCATCGAGTGCTTTAACACCGACTTGATTAAAGTCTTTAATGTCACCGTGATTAAATTGCTTGGCGTTTTTGACAGTGAAGAGTTGGTAGGCGTATTCACTGGCCATAGCGGGGGACAACATGCGCTTCCATGACCAAACAAAATCATCGGCGGTTACGGGGTCACCATTCGACCACTTAGCGTTATCACGAATAGCAAAAGTATAGCGTTTGCCGTCATTATCAATCGTCCAGCTTGCAGCTATACCGGGTTCGGGCGCTAAGGTTTTGGGATTAACTGTAACTAGGCCTTCAAATAGAGCGCTAATAATATTGTGCTCAGGTACGCCGGTTACTGAGTGCGGATCAAGATCTTTAGGCTCTGTACCATTACCTAAATGCAGAACCTGATCACGAGTGCCTGATTCAACATTACTCGGACCTAAATCGCAGCCGCTAAGAAAGAGAGTAAGTGTTAGCGATAAAAAGACTATTTTATTCGGCATTAAGCTGCTCAATAAATGCATCGTAATTAAAAGGACGGCCTAAAAAGTCGGCCACTAAATCGGCGGCGTCTTGGCTACCACCGGGTGCTAATACTTTGTCGCGATAACGTGCGGCAACCTCACTATTAAGTAAGCCTTCGCGCTCAAACTCGGAAAATAAATCGGCAGCAATAACGAGTGACCACATATAGGTATAGTAACGCGCCGAATATCCATAGAGATGGCCAAAGTTAGCATAGAAATGTGTATCGTTAATATAGTCAAACGGCGAATAGGCTTGTTGTAAACGAATTAATGTTTCATTGAGATCTAAGGTTTCAGGTGCGCTTGAATAATAGTTGAGTGATAACGCCGCATAAAACATTTGATTACGAATATGTGTGCCTTTACCAAAACCTCGGGCGCGTTGCATTTTCTCAACCATCGCTTTAGGAATGGTTTCGCCTTGGGCATTGACGGCAAAGGTTTTTAAGGTGTCGTAATTCCATACCCATTCTTCTAAAAGTTGTGAGGGGGCTTCGACAAAATCGCGTTCGGTGGCAATGCCAGATAATCCACTCCATGTTTGATGGCCGCCTATTAAGCTATGCATTAAGTGCCCAAATTCATGCAAAAATGTTTCAACTTGATTGTGTTCCATTAAGCCGCGATTCACTCGTTGGCCAGTACTGTCGACGTGTTTATCTTCGCCAGGAAAGTTACAGATAAGGGCAGAAACGGGTAGTTGTTTATCGAGCACGCCGGTTTTTATACCAAAGTGAGCGGCATGTTTATACTTGCCCTCGCGGGGGTGCATATCAAGATAAAAATAGCCCAGCGTTTCGCCATTTTTTTTACGCAATTCATGCGTGCTCACGGCAGAGTGCCATGTTGAGGTTTGCCAAGGAATAATTTCAACATCAAACAGTTGGCCGGCTAGCTCAAAGATACCTTGCTTAACATCGTCATAGGCAAAGTATTCGCGAACCGCTTTAGCATCATATTGATATTGCTCTTTTTTGACTTGTTCTTCTAAGAAGGATTTTTGCCAGTTACCCACTTTCTCAGCTTGCGGTTGCTTCGTTTGAAGTTGAGCTAACAGTTGATCATAGTCGCGCTCTGAGCGAGGTTTGGCTAAGTTTGCTATGCGGTCAATAAAGGTAGATGCATTGCTGGGTGTGGCTATCATGGCCACTTCAGTGACATAGTCTGCATACGTTGCATAGCCCAGATGCTTAGCGAGTTGGTCGCGCTTATTAATAATTTGTTTTAGTAAGGCTTCATTGTCGGGGTAACCGCGATCGAGAAAGAGTTTGTATATAGCAAGACGCTTTTTATCATCTTGCGCATAGCGCAAAAAAGGAAAAATACTGGGGTAGTCAGTGGTGATAAGCCATTGGCCTTCGGGGTTTTTACTTAAGCCATCGATATAATCTTGCGGTAGGCCGTTAAGCGCTTCGACGGTGTCGACAGTAATATGGCGAACATCTTCTCGAATGTTCTTTGAAAACTGCTGGCCTAAGTCGGCAATATCAATTTGTAATTGTCGCAGTGTGTCACGCAGTTCTTGATCTTTATCAACACCTGAACGGGTAAAATTATTAAGCAACTTTTTGTGATAGCGCTGTGTAATGGCATCACTGTTGCTGCTATCGAGTTGCTGTAATTGTTGATAGATGGCTTGCGAAAGGTTGGCATCGGTCAAAACGCTTTCGATTGATTTTTGACAGCTGCTGGCGCTACTTCGAATATCAGCATTCGGATGCGTATTGCTATAGAGCTGGGCAACACTGTAGTGATTCTCAAGCTGAATATAAAAGTTATCTAGGTCAGTTAAAAAGGCGAGTTCACTGGTGTCGGTTAAGCTATCTTCTAACGCAGTGAGTTGTCCTTGGAGGTTTGTTGTCGCTTCTGAACATCGCTGACTTAATATGTCAGCGTTTTGACTGGCAAATAGTTTGTCGGAGCCGAGCGATGGCTGATTAATAGTGTGCGTAGTAGATTGGCAGCTGCTTAGAAGTAAAAAAGTGAGCAATAACAGAGAGGGGGCCAGTAACAGAGAGGGGGCCAGTAACACGCGTTTAGATTGCTGCAGCATAAAAATAAATACTCTTAGTAAGACAGTTCTGGTTAGATGTTATCAGCGAAATAGATACTGAATTCTATCAACTATTGATAATAAAACGTTATCTTTCATTGGTTGATATCGTATCGTAAGAATGAATGG
>JABIQF010000127.1 GCA_018668095.1 Cellvibrionales bacterium | reverse complement strand
GAAGAAATTGCCGTGTGTAACTTAGGCTCAATCAACTTGCCACAACATATTGGCGAGAATGGCTTAGACATTGAGAAGTTGAAAAAGACTGTCGATACGGCTGTCCGCATGCTTGATAACGTTATCGATATTAACTACTACTCGGTACCACAAGCGCGCACATCTAACCTTCGCCATCGTCCAGTGGGCATGGGTATTATGGGTTTCCAAGATGCATTGTATAAGCAACACTTTGCTTACGGTTCTGATGCGGCAGTTGAATTTGCCGATCGCTCTATGGAAGCTGTAAGTTATTTTGCTATACAAGCCTCATCGCAACTAGCGGCTGAACGTGGCAGCTACTCAAGCTTTGACGGTTCGTTGTGGAGCCAAGGCATACTGCCAATAGATTCACTGAAAATTTTAGAAGAGCAACGTGGCGCTGACTTTATCGAAGTTGATCACAGCCAAACCTTAGACTGGGAAACACTTCGTCAAACGGTTAAAACTCAAGGCATGCGTAACTCTAACGTAATGGCTATTGCGCCAACGGCAACCATTGCCAACATTACGGGTGTATCGCAATCGATTGAGCCGACTTACCAAAACTTGTATGTTAAGTCGAACTTGTCGGGTGAATTTACCGTTATTAACCCTTACTTAGTGAGAGACTTAAAAGCGCGTAACCTTTGGGATAGCGTAATGGTCAATGACTTAAAACACTACGAAGGCAGTGTGCAGCAAATTTCTCGCATCCCTGATGACTTGAAAGAAATTTATGCAACGGCATTTGAAGTGGAACCACGCTGGATTGTTGATGCTGCGAGTCGTCGCCAAAAATGGATTGACCAAGCGCAGTCGTTGAACTTATACATTAACAATGCGAATGGCAAAAAGCTTGATGTGACTTATCGTATGGCTTGGTACCGTGGTCTTAAAACCACTTACTACCTCCGTTCATTAGCGGCAACAGGCACAGAAAAATCAACCATCGAATCAGACAAACTGAATGCAGTTTCTTCATCAAGCGAAATGCCTGCACAAGCAGCGCCAGTGCCTCAGGCCTGTTCGTTAGATGATCCTGATTGTGAAGCTTGCCAGTAAGCGTATAAACGCTTACTGAGTGGCTTGAAAAAGACATTAATTACTAATCAATAAAGAGGAAAACCCATGATCAGTTGGGATGAGTATAAAGAAGAAGGCACTATTCCTGTAGCAACGCCTGCACCTGTTGTAGAAGCGGCACAAACAGCGCTACAAGAGACAGAAAAGAAAGCTGAAGCGCCAGTTGTTGAAGCTGTCCTTGAAGCGGTTGTTGCTGAAGCAGCAGCGCCAATCACCGACACGCTTGATACAGCCGGTTTTGAAAACAAATCAGACATTGATCCTTCTATTGCAGAAAACATTGCTAATGCAGCCGATGTTATTGCCAATATGGATGTCACTGCAGGTCTTGAAGAACTTGAGATAAGCGGACAACGTATCGAAGTTGATCAAAAGCGTATGATTAACTGCCGTGCTGATTTAAACCAGCTTGTGCCCTTTAAATATGATTGGGCTTGGCAGAAATATCTTGATGGCTGCGCCAACCATTGGATGCCTCAAGAAGTTAATATGAATGCTGATATCGCCTTATGGAAAAGCGAAGACGGTTTAAGTGAAGACGAGCGTTTAATCATTATGCGTTCTTTAGGGTATTTTTCGACGGCTGATTCATTAGTGGCTAACAACTTAGCACTGGCGATTTACCGTTTAATCACTAACCCTGAATGTCGTCAATACATTTTGCGTCAAGCGTTTGAAGAAGCGATTCACACACACGCTTACCAATACTGTATTGAATCCTTAGGTATGGATGAAGGCGAAGTCTTCAACATGTATCGTGAAGTACCATCAGTCGCTAAGAAAGCGTCTTGGAGCTTAAGTAAAACGCATTCGATTTGTGACCCTTCATTCTCGACTGGCACACCAGAAACGGATCAAGAATTGCTGCGTAACTTAATTGGCTTCTACGCGGTGACAGAAGGTATTTTCTTCTACTGTGGTTTCACTCAAATCCTATCTATGGGTCGTCGCAATAAGATGACCGGTGTTGCTGAGCAATTCCAATACATCTTACGTGATGAGTCGATGCATCTTAACTTTGGTATCGATGTTATTAACCAGATTAAATTAGAAAATCCGCATTTGTGGTCAGAAGCATTCCAAGAAGAAGTTATTCAGATGATCTTGGAAGGCACGCAAATTGAAATTGAATATGCGCGTGACACTATGCCTCGTGGTGTTCTTGGTATGAATGCAAAAATGATGGAAGGTTATTTGCAGTTTATTGCTAACCGTCGTCTTGCTCAGTTAGGTTTACCTGAGCAGTTCCCTGGTGCTCAAAACCCATTCCCATGGATGTCTGAGATTATGGATTTGCGTAAAGAGAAGAATTTCTTTGAAACGCGTGTTATTGAATACCAAACTGGCGGCGCATTAACTTGGGATTAATTTTTTAATCTTAGATGATGTTCGTTAAAAAAAGACTCACTTTATGTGGGTCTTTTTTTTTGATTGAATTCAATGGAGGTGGTCCGACAGATAAAGTTTAGATTTTTTAGCCCTCTTTATGGCCTATATTGGATAGTGTTTTTATATTCTGGTTTTTTGGTTTAAGTTTTTAATCAAGACCGTCGGGGGTGGCCCGACATGCCAGTCACTTTTTGATTCGCTTCGCTCACCCTACGGGTTGCCTTTCAGGCACTGCGCAAACTACGCTGTACTACAGCAAAAAAAGTAACCAAAAAATGCCGTAAGCTTAACGGCGAAGCTTAACCACGACGGGTG
>JABIQF010000096.1 GCA_018668095.1 Cellvibrionales bacterium | reverse complement strand
TTTTTGGTTACTTTTTTTGCTGTAGAAAAAAGTGACTGGCATGTCGGGCCACTCCCGACGGTCTTGATTGAAAACTCAAAAAAGAAAGTAAACCCTGAGAATATCCCATCACTACTAAGATTCACTACTCAAGATTCACTACTCAAGATTCTATGCTCAAGACTCTGGCTTCTAGCTCGACGCTCTTGACCTTAAAGCTCAAAAAAAATCAATAAACTCGAAAAAATGTATGATGTATAAAAAATCAAAATTGATTTTTCAACTCTGCAACACAAACCTTCCTAGCATTCCTCACCGACGCCCCAATCGCCTCACCTCGAATCCCCGCGGCAACAAACTCCTTCGCATCAATACCATTACATAACTCAAAAGCCATCCGCAAAAAAGCAATAGACCCCAAATTCTGATGTGAGCGCTCTGGGCTCGTCGATATCAACGCCTCACAAGTCCGCAAAAAATCCCCAAACCGCTCAGGCCTTCGCCATGCATCGCAAGCATCTAATAAGGAAATAATAATATCCGGCTTGGCGGATTTTGCCTGTATCGCAAATTCAATATAGTAGGCAACAAGGCCAGCAAGATCGCCATAGTCATTCGGTACTCTCAAGCGTTTACTAATGGCTTTGACAGCATTGTCTTCATTGTTTTTGTTCTGAAGCACTTTGGCAATAATGTTTTTTGGCCTGCTGTTACTATCAATAGCGTGCAATACAATCGCCCACCGCACTTCTCCAGAGTGATTTTGTTGTGCTGCATATTCTAATGCTGCCAAAGTTCGCTTACCTACATTGCTAGATACATCTAACATATTATCACTGTTGTGAAAGCATCGGTTAAGCTCAGGCAGTAGTTGTTCTAATGCATCGCATTGATAAAGCGTTTTAATAAATGCCTGCGGTGATGTCTCGTTTAATCCTTTACGAAATTCTTGCCATATACGTTCGGGTGAAAGCTCGGTGAGTTCACAGGAGTGACTAATGTCTTTCATTAGTGCAAGTGTTTCGGGGGCGATAGTAAAGCCGAGATGTAATAGCTTGGCGTGAAATCTTGCTACCCGTAATACACGTAATGGATCTTCGGTAAACGCGGGAGAAATATGTCTGAGTATTCGGTTGTTAATATCGGCAAGCCCATTACAGGGGTCAATTAAACGACCACTCTCATCTTTGGCAATTGCGTTAATGGTTAAGTCCCGACGAGTCAGGTCTTGATCCAGTGTGACTTCGGGGCTGGCATAAATCTGAAAGCCGGTGTGTCCGCGGCCATCTTTTCTTTCCGTGCGGGCAAGGGCATGTTCTTCTTTGGTTGTTGGATGTAAAAAAACAGGAAAGTCTTTGCCGACTTGTTGGAATTCTTGATCGAGCATTTCTTTAACGGTAGCGCCAACCACGACCCAGTCACGCTCAATCACGTTAATGCCTAACAGTTGATCGCGTACTGCGCCGCCGACTAAATAGGTTTTCATTGTGTGGGCTTCTCTACCTTTAACGCGCTGTGCTTTCAGCTTTGGCTATTCGCAATAGTGAGATGGTAATTATCTAATTGCATTAATGTCAATGTTTGTCCCCATACGCAACCGGTATCAAGACCAAATAAATGTTCATTGTCAATGTGGCCATTCAACGCTGCCCAATGACCAAAAATAATACGCTGCTGCTGCGTTTTTCTATTCGCTTGTTCAAACCAAGGCCGGTATCCCTCAGGTATGTTGTTGGTGTCGCCGGTATAGATCAAGTCTAGTTTGCCATCGTCATTACAGATACGCATGCGAGTAAAATAATTGGTGATGCATCGCAGTCTATCGGTGCCGGTTAAGTCATCATGCCATGTGTCGGGTGTGTTGCCATACATGTTCATTAAAAAAGGATGGATGGCATCAGTTTTTAAAACGGCTTCAACTTCTGCGGAATAGTTAAGCGCTTCTTTTAATGTCCACTGGGGCGCAATACCGGCATGAGCCATGGTGAAGTTAATGGCGTCGTCATGAATGCAAAGTGCTTGCTGTCTTAACCAATGAATTAATTCGTCGCTATCACTGGCGTCTAAAATAGACGCAGCGGTATCGGATGGCTTTGCTTTGCGATGGCCAAAATAAATAGCGAGTAAATGTAAATCATGATTGCCGAGAACGCAGCGTACACTGTTGCGATGTTGATATAAAAATTGCAGTGTGGCGAGTGAGTCGGGGCCGCGGTTAACCATGTCGCCAGCAACCCATAAGCAATCGTTAGATGGGTTAAAAGCAACTTGATCTAGGCAGTCCATAAGTTCATGGTAGCAACCTTGAATGTCACCTACGGCATATTGAGTCATGGTTAATAAGCTGCCATCGCGGTCATCTTAAAGGTGAGGGATTTATTGCAATGAGTTTGGATGAATTAATCCAAAAGGATTGATGATGGCGTCAAAGGATAAGCCGGCATCAGAGCACATTTTATAAGAGCCTTCCATTGTGCCGGTTTTGGTTGAGAGAATGGCGCCGCTACTGTATTCGTAGCTTTCACCGGGTTTAATTAATGGCTGCTGTCCAACAACGCCTTCGCCTTCGATTTCACGAATGCTGTTGTTACCATCGGTGATTATCCAATGACGAGCTAGTAGTTGTACGGCTTCTTCACCATGATTAGCAATTTCTACGGTATAGGCAAAGGTGTATTCTGCAACCGCTTCATTGGATTGCTCAGGAAGGTAGCGCGGTCTAACGCTAACTTTAATGCTTTCTTGTAGTGCCAGTTTTTCAGTATTCATGATCAGTATTATGCCGCAATCAATGGAAGTTGTCCTGCAATGTTGCCGAACAGGTTTTTATTTTAGACTGTTTGCTATATTAACAAAAGTGGCGATATCGAGCGTTTCAGCTCTAGCGCCAGGGTCAATGTTAATCGCTTCAAGTTCTTCTGCGCTAATTAAGCCTTTTAAGCCATTGCGAATGGTTTTACGTCTTTGTGAAAACGCGGCTCTAACAATTCTATCGAGTGCTTTCGGCTGGTCTGCTTTTAACGGCAAATCTTTGTAAGGCAGTAGGCGAACAATCGCTGACATTACTTTTGGCTGAGGTGTAAATGCTTCTGGTGGCACATCAAAGAGTGGCTCTACCTGACAGTAATACTGCGTCATGATGCTGAGACGACCATAAGTTTTACTGCCCGGTGGCGCAGCCATTCTATCGACGACTTCGCGTTGAAGCATAAAATGCATATCGCTAATGACATTTGCTGCTGGATTAGCTGTTGCTTGCTCGAGTAAATGAAAAATTAACGGTGTGGATATATTGTAAGGCAGGTTGCCAAAAACACGAAGAGGCTTGTCTGTTTTCTCACGCAGTGTCGAAAAGTCAAAGTCTAATGCGTCACCGATTTGAATGCTAACGCGTTCATCATGCGCGAATTGAAGCGTGAGCTGCGATGCTAAATCTCTATCAATTTCGAGTAGCTTCAACGAACTGTCTTTAGCCATCTGCTCTATAAGCGGTTTGGTAAGTGCTGCTTGCCCCGGACCAATTTCTACAAGATGGTCGCCACTTGATGGGCCAATGGCACGCAAAATATTATAGATAACGGAGGCGTCTTGTAAAAAGTTTTGGCCAAATCGTTTGCGGGCAGTATGCGACACAGTTTGATAGTTAGATTCAGAGTCTGTCACTTATTGCTCGCTTGTTGGGATAAATCAATGGCCATGGATATGGCGGTGTCTAAACTGCTGATGTTGGCTTTGCCTGTACCAGCAAGGTCAAAGGCGGTGCCGTGATCAACCGATGTTCTAATAAAGGGCAGCCCTAGCGTAATATTAACTGCTTGGCCAAAGCCATGGGACTTTAACACGGGTAAGCCTTGATCGTGATACATCGCTAATACGGCATCGGCCGTGTCTAAATATTTTGCGGTGAATAAGGTGTCGGCCGGCAGTGCAGCCGATAATTGCATGCCTTGGCTGCGTAATTTGGCAAGGCAGGGCTCAATGATGCGAAGCTCTTCATCACCTAAGTCGCCTTGTTCACCGGCATGCGGATTTAATCCGCACACTAATATATTTGGTTGGCTAATACCAAAGTGCGATATAGGTCTTGGTGCAAAATGCGCAGCGTTTCTTCAAGCATTGCGGGTTGAATGGCGTCAGCTACTTCACGTAGCGGTAAATGTGTGGTGGCTAACGCTACTCTAAGTGGGCGACTTAGCAAGGAAGAGGCTTCACTGTTTTCGGTGGCAAGCATCATGACAACGCGAGGTGTATTGGTTTGCTCGGCTAAGTATTCGGTATGGCCACTAAATAAAGTGCTGTGCTTATTTATGCTAGATAAATGTTCATTAATTAAATGCTTGTTGATTGGGCCAGTAACGAGCGCATCTAAAGTTTTGTTTTTGCAAAGCGCTATGCCGCGATCAAGTGTTTTTAAAACATAGGCTCCCGATTCGCTATTAGCGATACCCGGCTCAGGTATCGAGGTTAATTCGATAGCGTCAACGAATAGCTCTCCGGGCTTTGCACATTCTGCAATAGTATTGTCATTAAACGATTTAATGATAAGTGGCAGGCCGAGACGTTTGGCGCGATCAAGTAACAACGAGGGATCAGCAATAGCGACTAATTGCGCGCGTTGTTGATGCTGCGCAAGTTGCACAAGGATGTCTGGACCAATGCCGGCAGGCTCTCCCGGCGTTATTGCAATGCGCGAAACTGTTGTCATTTTTATTGAGCGTCGCGCTTTTTAGGCGGACGCTTTTAGTGAAGCGCCTTTAACTGTGACGCTATTTTATAGTTAGGCTGTTAATTATTTTATATCAACAAATGCGTTGTCGCGAAGTTCTTGCAGCCAATTATTTAATTCATCATCATATTTGGTTTCGGCAATAGCCATTCTTGCTTGTTGCGCAGCACGCTCTTGCGATAAATCTTTTTCTCGGCGTTCGCTTACTTCGAGTATGTGCCAGCCAAATTGGCTTTGAAATGCTTGACTGCTAACACCAATTTCTGCTTTGTTCATGGTCTCTTCAAATATCGGGACCAGTACGCCAGGTTCTGTCCAACCTAAGTCTCCGCCCGATAAGGCTGAGCCGGGGTCGTCAGAATATTTACGAGCAAGTGAAGTGAAATCTTCTCCTTGTTCGATTTTTTCTCTTACGTCGTTAGCGAGCGTTTGAGCTTCTTCCATGGTGCGGATTTCGTTAGGCGCAATTAATATATGCCTTACTTTTGTTTCTGTTCTTTTGCCTTCAACACCACCACGCTTATCGGTGATGTGGATAACATGGTAGCCACTGTCACTTAATATCGGCTCACTCACATCGCCTGTCGCCATGTTGTCGATAACACCTTTAAATAGGCTGGGCATATTTTCGGCACGACGCCATCCTAGTGGACTACGTTCTGCATTGTGAACCGCAATTTGATTTTGAAGGGTTTCAAAGCCGTTGTTGTTTTGCGCGAGTTGCTGAAGCTGTATGGCTTTTTCTTTTGCGAGCGCTTTTGTTTCTGTGCCGGCATCAGCAGGAATAGGCAGTAAAATATGATCGATATTGAACTCAGGCGAGAGCAGTAATTGTCCTTGCTCTGACTGTAGAAAATTTTCCACTTCGCTTTCGCTGATGTTGATATTTCGAATAACACTTCGACGCTGTACTTCATTGAGTAAAAGGTCTTTGCGGATTTTTTCACGAACAGTTAAATATGAATCACCTTGCGCTTCTACAGAGGCTTTAAACTCGGCTAGGGACAATTGATTGCGAGCAGCGATGTTAGTCATGGCATCATTCAATTGTTGGTCAGTGACGCGTAAACCGATTTGAGCGGCTCGTTGCAGCTGTAAATTTTCAAGAATGCTGCGTTCAAGTACTTGCTCAAATAACACATCGTCAGCGGGCATTTTTCCACCGCTGGCAGTAATACGTTGTTTGATGGCAATGATTTGATCTCTAATATCACTGGCGAGCACGATATCATCTTCTACGATGGCGACAACGCGATCAATTAATTGGTATTCGGCATTCGCAGTGGTACTCAAAACCGTGAGAGTTGATGTCAACGCTGCTGACATGACTAATGCTTTTACGAAGTTTGTTGCCATATGAAAATATTACCCTGCTTATGTCATTGCGCGACTTAAATAGCTTAAATAATTTAAATAAAGTGAATAACTTAAATTATTTTTAGCACTTTAAGCGCGATTAAAAAGAATTATATTGGCTGCTTTGGCGGCCGGTTGATAGTGATCGGTATCCGCGAATTGATTCATCAAGAATATTTTCTAGGGCATTACCCACACCAAATAAACCTTTGAGCTCAACTTGTAAAAATACACTACGGTCACGCTTATTCTCAATACCGGCGCCACGATAGATTAAACCATCGCGATAAATGACTCGCCATTTTATACAGCAGTCATTGTACTCGATTCCTGCCAAGGATTCGTTACTACGATTTTGGGTGGTGTCGAATTGGTACCGACCGATAATAGCCCATTGACGGCTTAAAGGTGTGACAAAGCTCAGATCGGCTTGTTCAATGTCATCTTCTAAAAGACTGAGGCGGTTATCGGCGAGACGATAATGGTAGCTGAGGTTGGCAATGCTGGTTTGGCGGCGGTTATCACTATTATTGCTGCGATAACGCAATGAGAAGCTGCCCTCTTCTAGCTGGTTGTCGTTAGCATCCCAAAGGGCGGTTATATGACTTTGCCACTGTGAGCTCAGTTTGGCTTCGATATCAGTGATGATGGCGGAGCTATCGCTATCGTTGTTACGGTGGCTCAGTAGTTCAGTAGCCGTAGTCGCATCTTGAAAATAGTTGATTTGACCAATGGTTGCTGCAAGCGTTTCTTGGCCGCGCGCATCGAATCGTCGATGGGTTAAATAGAATGCCGCTTGATGTGTATCTTCAAGTCGATCGTAGCCGCTTAAGGCGCTATCACGGGTTAGGTGATTGCGGTTAATGGTGAGTAAGTCAGTATCGAATAGCGGCAGTGTATTTTGATCATCAGCATCTCGATAGATATAAAAAATGCCTGGCTCAATGGTGCGTCGCTTGGCAGTATTTTTTTCAAACACCATATCGAATTTGATTTGTGCTTGTGGTGCCGTTATTGAGGGTGTGTTATCGATAGCATTATTAAATGTGTCATCTAAATCATAAGCTAGGTGTTGTACGCCGATAGATGGCGCTAAGCGAATGCCGCCCCATTGCATGGGATAGTCGATATTGATTTCGCCGAAGCTTCT
The DNA here is from genome assembly GCA_018668095.1 of Cellvibrionales bacterium. Taxonomy (GTDB): domain Bacteria; phylum Pseudomonadota; class Gammaproteobacteria; order Pseudomonadales; family UBA7434; genus UBA7434. The sequence goes on along the minus strand of JABIQF010000096.1, from coordinate 26,754 downwards.
TGCGCCGCTATCGAGCTCATCATGATCGAAGGCTGTGTGTCGTAAGTGCGCATTAGCGCCAAGCTGAAAAGGCACTGCCGACGATTGATAGCCAAGCCATAGCTCAGGTGTTTTTTCAAACGGTTTTATAATGTCGCTGTTGTTTTCGTCGAGTGTTTGATACTGCTGAACATTTAATCCAGCGGTCCAGTGATCACTGTAAAAGTTTAATGCCGCTCTTTGGTTTAAATGCGTAGTGCGGCTAACGGAAAGACTGGTTGTGTTGAGATCTCGTAAATAATCATTGTCGCTAATGCGGGTAAAGTCTATGCGGGTAAAAAAGTATTTGGCGAATTGTCCTTGTTCTTTTACATTAACCACCCAGCGACGACCATCATTGACGTTCGTTTCTTCGGTAAATAGTGTGTCGTTATCAGCATATGCACCACTCAATACCCATTCATCAAAACGATTTAACCAGCGGCCTTCGGCTTCGGTAATATAGCCGCGCTCGGCGTTATAACGCGGCGCTAATGTGGCATCCATATTACTAGCAATATTGAGATAGTACGGCAGAGTAATATCGAAGCCGCTGCTGGAATCGGACAAACTGGGAAACAGTAATCCGGATTGGCGTGCGTCGCTTATCGGAAACTGCGCATAGGGAATATAGACAATGGGTATGTTTTTGATTTTTAATTTGGCATGACGTGCAACGCCTTGGCCGCGTTCTTTATTCAGCGTTATTTTGCCGGCATCTAATGCCCATAAGCGACTGTCGGGTTGGCATTGCGTATAACTGCCATGATTGATTTCAATATTGCCTTTGGCATCGGCTGAAATTTTATTGGCTTGGCCGCGAATATGTTGTTGGTGAATAATGTAATTGGCATCGTGAATGACGCTAGTGTTTTCGCTGATATTCACGCTGGCGGAGCTGCCACCAAAAGCTGCAGCATTGGTTCGCACCACGACATTACCGTTAAGTTCTAGCTGTTCGGTTTCAGCGGCATAAGTGGCTTTATCGGCTTGCAGTGAAATATCACCTTGAGTCACTAATACATCTTGTTCAAAAATAGCCAGAGAACCCTGCATCGAGGTACTGCCGGCACTGGCTTCTATAGGCAGCTCGGCTTGCGGTACGTCGGTTTTATTGGCGACGATAGGGGTAATATAAGTGCCACTGCAATAAGTATTGTTTAAGGTGTTGCCGTATTGCCAATCTTGGCGAGCGAGATCGCGGTGATCGATATTAGTTGCTGGAGCTTGATGGTTAATGATGGGTGTCGCTGTGTCATCGGCAAAATCGTCTTCTTCTTGAATAGACTCGACGGGGACTATTTTTGCAGGTTGTAAAGCTTGAGCTTCGGGCTTAGATTGCGTTTTAGGTGTCGCTGTCAACGCTGGCGCTATTGGCGCGGATTCATTATTGCCGCAGGTCCATTCGGGCTTGTCGGCTGCTTTACTTTGCTGGCAGTCCCAGCCGTTACTCGAAGGCTGCGCTGCTTGCACAGCAGTCGCGAACAATAATGAGCATAGGGCAGGCAGTTTTATGTATTGTGGTATCAATATTCGTCGCATACAGTTTGGGTCGTTATTTATCAGCCAGTGGTCGATGGGTTGAGTGAATAATGCAACAATAGCTATTACAATCCACAATCGGAATATCCGTCGTCTTTTCTACATATAGCGTTTCTATTTACAGAATGGCGTTTCTATTTACAGAATAGACACGATGATAAAGCATTCCGATGCGGTATTCTAAAACCTTGCATGTTCTTATGACCGATATTGGCGAAACAATGTCCCCACTTGATCACCGATTAGCACCTTTACAGCAGTGGACTATCACTGCGCTGCACCGAGCGATAGCGCCTGAAACCGCTGTTCCGGCTAATTATGCACTGGCTACATGGGAGTCTGTGAGTGGTGATGCCAGTTTTCGGCGCTATTTCCGCACGCATTTTGACGGCCGCAGTTACATTATTATGGATGCGCCGCCCGAAAAAGAGTCGGTTGAGCCCTTTGTTGATATTGCTCAGCGATTGCTCAAAGCCGGTCTTCGCGCGCCTATTATTGTCGCTCAGCAACAAGAGCAGGGGTTTTTACTGCTAGAAGACTTGGGTGATGAAATGCTTAAGTCACTATTAAATGAAGCGAGTGGTCAGCCTTTAATGGATGCCGTGTTACCCGTGTTGGCGACCATGGCCTCGTCGTGTGATACCGCCGATCTGCCTAATTATTCATCAGCCAAGCTGCAAGAAGAGCTAGCCTTGTTTCCCGATTGGTATTTACAGCAGCATCTGGGTCTTAGTATGACGAGTGTTGAGACTGAGCAATGGCAACAACTGACTCAAACGCTGGTTGATAATGCCTTAGCGCAGCCACAGGTGTTTGTGCACCGCGATTTCCATAGTTGTAATTTACATCAATTAGCCGATGGTGATATTGGCGTGATTGATTTTCAGGATGCCGTATGTGGTCCGTTAACGTATGATTTAGCCTCTTGGTTATGGGATCGCTATATCACTTGGCCTCGCTCGCAATTAGAAAGCTGGATGCTGCAAGCGCGTCAGCAGTTAGCGCCACATGTCGATGAACAGTGTTGGATTCGCTGGTGCGATTTAATGGGTTTGCAGCGAAATTTAAAAATCGTCGGTATCTTTGCGCGCTTGCATTATCGTGATAATAAACAAGGCTATCTTGAAATGGCGCCTCGTTTTTCCGATTACATTCGCGCTGTGTTGCCGCTGTATCCTGAGTTGGCATCGAGTCGAGTCATGTTAGATAAGTGGTTAGCGATGGTGAAAAAATGAAAGCCATGATTTTAGCCGCTGGTCGTGGCGAGCGTATGCGACCATTAACTGACACTACGCCTAAGCCGTTGGTCACAATTAAGGATAAGCCCTTAATTGCGTATCATATTGAACGTTTAGTGGCGGCGGGCATTGTTGATATTGTGATTAACCATGCGCATTTGGGTGAACAAATTGAAGCAGCCTTAGGCGATGGTCAGCAATGGGGTGCCAATATTGTCTATTCGCCCGAGCCTGAAGGCGGTTTAGAAACCGCGGGCGGTATTTTACAAGCCTTACCTTTATTAGGTGCTGAGCCTTTTCTTGTTGTAAATGGTGATGTTTGGACCGATTATGATTTTTCTGCATTGTCATCCTTTGCATTGAATGAATGTCTGGCGCATTTGGTGTTGGTCAATAACCCTGTGCACAATCTAGCGGGCGACTTTTATTTATCATCGGCGGCTAAGGTTGAAGAGCAGGGTGATAGTGAAGCCTTAACCTTTTCGGGCATTTCGGTTTTGCATCCTCATTTATTGAGTGGTGTTTCTGCTGGTCGTTCAAAGTTGGCTCCGTTGTTTCGTGCAGCCATGCAGCAGCATAAAGTGAGTGGTGAATACTATGCGGGTGATTGGCAAGATATTGGTACTTTAGCGCGTCTTGAATCGCTTCGAAATAAGTAAAATTTAAACGTTCTCAGTAAGAGAACCTCCCTTCTTTTTAATAGTCATAGCGTAGTTGTTTTTTCTACTTTTATGGCTATTCAATATGAATTATTCTTTAGCATTTATTTTATTTGCTGTATCCATGTCGTTCACGCCAGGTCCTAATAATGTGATGCTGATGACCTCAGGTCTTAACTTTGGCGTAAATAAAAGCCTGCCACATTTATTTGGTATATGCCTCGGTTTCCCTTCTATGGTTGTTATGATCGGGCTGGGGTTGGGCATCATTTTTAAACAATACCCTGTTATTCATGATGTTATAAAAGTGCTCGGTATTATTTATTTAATCTATCTTGCTTGGCGCATTGCCCATGCAAAATCCACCTCTTTGAATGGTAGGGCGTCCACTCCATTTACATTTATACAGGCCGCACTATTTCAATGGGTTAACCCCAAAGCGTGGATAATGGCTAGTACTAGTATTGCTGTTTATACCTCTGTAGCAGAAGATATGCTGTACCAAATTTTACTGCTTGCGATAGCGTTTGTAGTTATTGGTTTTTGTTCTGGTGGTACATGGCTTTTTTTAGGACGCAGTTTAAAACGATTTCTAAGGTCTGATTCATATCAAATATTGTTTAATACGGTTATGGCCATTTTATTGGTCGCTTCGGTGTTCCCGGCTATTTATGAAATGGGTTCTTGTTTGCTGGTTTAGCTTTTTTTGAGCTTATTGAGTATTAAATCCGATTTTTCCTTGAATACTTGTTGCAAATAAGAATCATTATCATTTAAGATGCTCCTAATGTTCATTTATGGAGTTTATATTCAATGAAATTGAGATTTTTATGCGATTCACATCGTGGAGCGTTGACGGAGAAGGCATCGCTGGCAATTAACTGTTGGCAAAATGGCTTTGATACAGGCCAGACCTTTTATGACCAAAAGTTGTGGAGTGATGCATTGCCTCATTTAGGGTGTGCGTTTGAATCGGCAGAAATAATGATTTCTACGCAGGCGATCGATCGAGATAACGCTTACCAGTTTTTTACTTATTCAGCCGTTCTGCTCGCTGATACTTTTATGCAGCTAGCCTTCATTGAACGAGGGCGAGAGGTTTGCTTGCTATCGATTGAGCGGCTTGAAAAGGAACTTAACTTTTTTCCTGAAACGCAGGATGTCATCAAATCTCAGCTCGAGATTCTTTATCAATCGATTAAGCAATTAGAATTTTTATCATCAAACTTTAATAATAATAGTCATCGAACTTTACAGCATTGCACTTCGTTGTTGGATGTTACGGCGATTTGAATTTTATTTTTCACGTTAAATAAAAGGAGCAAAGACAATGTCTTATATTCAAGTTGAATTGAGTGCCAATCTTTTAAGGCAGTTGTTAGCTAGAGATCAATTAAGTTTGTCTGAAGTGCATGGTTTAAATAAACCTTCAGATAACGAGCTTAAAAAGATTTTGCTGGATAGTTTAGCTATTCATAATGGCTATGAAACATAATGAAATATAAAATTAGAATTTTTTAAACCGTGTTTCTAGCCAGTCTCTTACGCGTCGCTCGGTATGCTTAATACCGGCTTCGCCCTGCGGTGTAGTAATTAAGCGATAGTTTTGAGCAAAGCCCGCGAGATGAAATTTTCGAATTCGTTCGGCTTTTTCTGATTTGCCAATATCATGATTCACAATATCTAAGACAGTTATCTGGCTTTTAGCGAGAGCTTGTAATTGCGAAAGCGGTAATTGTGCTTTCTCTACTCGCCAAAGTACTAAGCCACTGGTTGCATCGGCCTGAGTAATTGATGCAGTGATGGCGCGCTGCGCACTATAGTTTTCTGCGACTAAAGCGGTTGATCGTATGCCTTTATCAAGCAGAAATTGAATGCTAGTCGCAATCCGTGATGCGGCAACCGTTTCGTTTTTATCTTCTGTGCTTTCTTCTGCTTCAAATATTTCAGTGGCATTTGAAACCTCGGGTAAACCTATATGAAGGGTCGACCAGCCAGTCATAGGTAGCTCGGTATAGAGCTGACGCATTAAGCCTTTTTTCGCCATTTTATGAATGCTGTCAGGCATGAGAATAACGGCCATTTGTGCGGGCTGAAGTGCCGGGCGATACAAGCTGATAAAGCGTTCGTCGTCTTGCTCACTGAATGCCTTTGTATTTTCTTCGCTCTGTTCCTTTTGGTTCTGCTCTTCTTGAACGTCATTCAGCCAAACGACTTCGCTGGGGTCGAGTGCGGCCGCCAATGAGCTCATGTGGATTTGCTGTGGTGGCAAAGCTGTTCGCTCTAATACTGATGTTGCGTTCGTTGAATCTGTTGTCGCTGTTTCTGGTATGGACGCATTTTCGCCAGCAGTATCATTTGCTAAACTGCTTAGGCTGGTGAGCAATAATAGGCTCAGAGTAACAAGCGACTTTATAAGCAGGCAGGCAGACAGGTAGGCTGAGTAAATAAGTGTGCTGTTAGATTGTTGCATAGTTGAGTAGAATCTCATTTTATCGTTGAGCGCCGATCGATATCGATCTATGAAGCGCGGATAAGCGTCCTTTATTTTATAGTAAAGCGCCGGCGTATCCTAAAAGGTTAATCATTCATCAATTTATTCATTTCATTAATTAATAGGTATGACGCATGACAGACTTTAAAATAGCCCCCTCTATCTTATCGGCTGATTTTGCCCGCTTGGGTGAAGAGGTTGAAGCGGTGCTAGCAGCGGGTGCTGATATTGTGCATTTCGATGTCATGGATAATCATTACGTGCCTAACTTAACCATTGGTCCCATGGTCTGCAAGGCTTTACGTGACTATGGTATTACCGCACCGATTGATGTGCATTTAATGGTGAGCCCTGTTGATCAGCTGATCGGCGACTTTGCTGAGGCTGGCGCGTCTATTATTACTTTTCATCCTGAGGCGAGTAATCACGTTGATCGCTCTTTGCAGCTGATTAAAAACGCTGGTTGCAAGGCGGGTTTAGTGTTTAATCCAGCAACACCATTGGATGCGCTGAGTTATGTCATGGATAAATTGGATATGATTCTGCTGATGTCGGTTAACCCAGGCTTTGGCGGTCAGTCGTTTATCCCATCAACGCTCTCTAAATTGGCTGAGGCAAGAGAATTGATCGATTCTGTCGATCGCGATATTCGCTTAGAAGTCGATGGCGGGGTGACGACAGCAAATATTCGTGAAATTGCCAAAGCGGGGGCGGATACCTTTGTCGCTGGATCAGCTATATTTAATACCGATGACTATAAAGCGGTTATCGATAAAATGCGTGAAGAGCTCGCCCAATCTTAATCGCTAAAAGGCTTAATCGCTATTTTTAGCAGTCATTATTGTATGGCCGCTATGTTTAATAAAATAACAACTTGCGAGACCCGCTGGCTGGGTTACAATTAAAGAACGTAATGTAACCAATTTATATGGGTTACTCAGTAATTAATCGTTCCTATAAGAAGTCCTGCATATCCGATGGCTGTAATGCCGATATGTCATGGCCCCAGATAAGTAACCGGTGGATAGAGTGAACCAAAGAAATAGTGTTTTACGATGGCGTTGGCAATAACAATCAATCCGTTGATATCGACAGCTTTTCGATAGCTATTTTTTTGCAATTACCGTGTGACTCAACCGTCTGGATTCGCCATGAACCTGAACTTACAACAATTTTCTGACCTTGCTAGCGCAGGCTACAACCGTATTCCAATGACGCGCGAAGTACTCGCCGATATGGATACGCCGCTGAGCGCCTACCATAAACTGGCTTCTGGCCCTTATTCTTACTTATTTGAATCGGTACAAGGCGGCGAAAAATGGGGTCGTTACTCTATTATTGGCCTGCCTTGCCGCACCATTTTAAAAGTATTTGGTGAGCATATAACGGTTGAGCAAGATGGCGTAGTCATTGAAGAAGCCAGTATGGCCGACCCATTAGTCTTTGTTGAAGCCTTTCAAAAGCGGTATACCGCCCCCGATATTGAAGGCCTTCCGGCTTTTTTTGGTGGGCTAGTGGGTTACTTTGGTTATGACTCCGTGCGTTATGTTGAGCCTAAATTAAAATGTTCGACACCGCCCGATCAATTAGGCACCCCCGATATTTTATTAATGGTATCTGAAGAGGTACTGGTCTTTGATAACTTGGCTGGCAAAATACATATTGTGGCGCATGCTGATCCTAGCCAAGAAGCCGATGATGAAAATCGCTTTGAGCGCGCAATGGCTAAAGCGGTCGATCGCATTAATGCCTTGGCTGCTAAGTTACCCGAAGCTACGCCGGCTTTACCGCCCATTGCTTTAGAGCAAAAGCAGAATGGCGCGAGTGGCAGTTTAAATGGGAGTGGCAGTTTAAATGAAAGCGACTTTAAATCGGGTTTTACGCAGCCAGATTACGAAGCCGTAGTTGAAAAAATAAAAGCCTACACCTTAGCGGGTGATGTTATGCAAGTGGTACCGTCACAGCGCATGCGCGTCCCCTTTACTGTGCCGCCGCTTAATTTATACCGCTCGTTACGCAGTATGAACCCTTCGCCGTACATGTATTTTCTTGATTTAGGTGATTTTCAAATTGTCGGTTCTTCGCCAGAGATTTTGGCGCGTGTTGAAGATGATGTTGTGACGGTTCGTCCAATTGCCGGTACGCGACGTCGTGGCTATACCGAAGATGAAGACAATGCACTCGAAGCCGAATTGTTAGCTGATCCAAAAGAAATTGCAGAGCATTTAATGTTAATTGATTTGGGTCGCAATGATGCTGGTCGCGTGTCTGAGATTGGTTCGGTGAAGTTAACCGATAAAATGATTGTTGAGCGTTACTCACATGTTATGCATATTGTTTCTAACGTTACCGGTAAAGTGCGCAAAGGCTTAAGCGCTATTGATGTATTAAAAGCAGCATTGCCAGCGGGCACATTAAGTGGCGCACCTAAAGTGCGAGCGATGCAAATTATTGATGAAGTTGAGCCAGTGAAGCGTGGTATTTATGGCGGCGCTATTGGTTATATTAGCTGGAAAGGCAATATGGATACGGCCATTGCGATTCGCACCGCAGTGATTAAAGATGGCGTGTTAAATGTCCAAGCCGGTGGCGGAGTCGTTGCTGATTCTGTGCCCCGATTAGAATGGAAAGAAACCATGAATAAAGCACGCGCCATGTTTCGCGCGGCCGCATTGGCTAGTCGTCCAACCAACAATGAGGGAGACTCGTAATGCTATTAATGGTCGATAACTACGATTCATTTACCTATAACGTCGTACAGTATTTGGGTGAGTTAGGTGCCGATGTGAAAGTGGTTCGCAATGATGAAATTAGTTGCGATGAAATAGAAGCACTTGCGCCCGAAAAAATTGTTATTTCTCCTGGCCCTTGCACGCCGAATGAAGCCGGCATTTCGCTTGAACTCGTTGAGCGTTTTGCGGGTAAAATTCCTTTGCTCGGTATTTGCTTAGGTCATCAAAGTATTGGTCAGTCTTTTGGCGGTAAGGTTGTTCGTGCGCGCGAAGTCATGCACGGTAAAACGTCGCCCATTTATCATAACGGTACCGGTGTATTTGCTGGATTAACGAATCCTTATCAGGCAACGCGCTATCACTCATTAGTGGTTGAGCGCGAAACCTTACCCGAGTGTTTTGAAATTACAGCATGGACGCAACATGAAGATGGATCCATGGATGAGATTATGGGTTTGCGTCATAAAACGTTAGCGGTCGAAGGTGTGCAGTTTCATCCTGAATCGATTTTAACCGAATTCGGTTATGAGCTACTTGATAATTTTTTAAAGGCTTGAGTTTATGAATATTCAATCAGCCATTAACGCTGCTATTGAGCAACAGGATTTATCCGAGTCGGATATGATTGCTGTGATGCGTACGATAATGACCGGCGAAGCAACGTCTGCACAAATTGCCGGTTTTCTAGTAGCGCTGCGTATAAAGGGTGAAACGGTTACTGAAATTGCAGCGGCGGCCAGCGTTATGCGTGAGCTTGCTACAAAGGTTGAAGTGTCTGGTGATCATCTTGTCGATATTGTTGGCACCGGCGGTGACGGCGCGCGATTATTTAATGTTTCAACCGCCAGTACTTTTGTTGCGGCGGCGGCGGGTTGTCAGGTGGCTAAGCATGGCAATCGTTCTGTGAGCAGCTCGAGTGGCGCGGCCGATGTTTTAGAAGCGGCCGATGTCCGTTTGGATATTAATGCTGAACAAGTTGCCCGATGCGTTGAGCAAGTGGGTGTCGGTTTTATGTTTGCGCAAAATCACCATGGCGCAATGAAGTATGCTATTGGTCCACGCAAAGAGTTAGGCACAAGAACATTATTTAATGTGTTAGGGCCTATTACTAATCCTGCTGGCGTTAAAAACCAATTGCTCGGTGTTTACTCGCGTGATTTGGTTCGACCGATTGCTGATGTGTTAAATGCATTAGGCAGTGATCATGTGATGGTGGTTCACTCGGCCGATGGCTTAGATGAAATTAGTATTGCCGGTGAGACTTATGTTGCCGAATTAAAAAATGGCGTAGTAACTGAGTACACAGTTTCTCCCACGCAAGTCGGTATTGAGATTGCATCGATTGATGATTTGTCGGTAGCCGATGCAGCTGAAAGCTTGCAGTTAATAAAAAATGTATTAGGTAAAACTAACGGTCAGTTTTCTGCGCGCGAACAAGCTGCCGCCGATATCATTGCGATTAATGCGGGCGCTGCTATTTATGTTGCGGGTTGTGCAACTGATTGGCAGCAAGGTGTTGTAATGGCGCAAGATATTATTGCATCAGGCACGGCCTTAGAAAAAATGAAAGAGTTAGCTGACTTTACTGCGCTTTTAAAGGTGGCTGAATCCTAAAAGCAGCTAAATAGTAAAAGCGGCAAAATAATTCAATAGATGCTTATAAATTTGAGTGTCACTAAAAAATAGAATCACATAGAAAAACATTGTATGAGCACACAATTTAATTCAGATACGCCAACTATCTTAAAAAAGATTCTTGATCGAAAGGTTGAGGAGATTGCCGAGCGCAGTGCTATTCGTTCACAAGCTGATTTAATGGCAGTGATTGCGAATGCCGATCCTTGTCGTGGTTTTGTTCGCGCTATGCAAGATGCGTTAGATGTCGGTAATTCAGCCGTTATTGCTGAAGTGAAAAAAGCGTCGCCAAGTAAAGGTGTGATACGAGAAGATTTTGATCCCGTCAGCATTGCCCAGAGTTATGAAAAAGGGGGCGCCGCATGTTTATCTGTTTTAACGGACGTTGATTTTTTTCAGGGTGCAGATGAGTATTTGATTCAAGCGCGAGCCGCTTGCCAGTTGCCGGTTATTCGTAAAGATTTTATTATTGATCCTTATCAGATTTATGAAGCGCGCGCGATGAATGCCGATTGTATTTTATTAATTGTTGCTGCGCTTACCGATAATCAATTGCAGTTGTTAAATGAATGCGCGCTGTCTTTAGGGATGGATGTGTTGGTTGAAGTGCATAATCATGATGAGTTAATTCGCTCACTGCCATTAGGGAATACTTTGGTTGGCATTAATAATCGTGATTTACATTTATTTGAAACCAGTCATGAAAATACTTATCAGTTGTTAGGTGAAATACCCGCCGATCGTATTGTCGTTACAGAGAGTGGTATTCACACGGCAGAAGATGTTGCTGCCATGCGAGCGCATGATGTGAATGCTTTTTTAGTGGGTGAGGCCTTTATGCGAGCCGATGAGCCTGGCGAGCGATTACATGATTTATTTTTTTAATTGTTAAATAGATTTTAATCGTTAAACAAAAAAGGCCGCTTAAAATAAGCGGCCTTTTTGTTGTTGTTGCTGATGTTTTTCTGGTGCAGTTGTTGTTGCTGATATTCATTGTAGCGTTGTTAGTTTATCGCGTGCCGAAAACAACCATGGTCTTACCTTTAACGCCAACTAAGCCTTGCGCTTCAAGATCTTTCAGAACACGTCCAACCATTTCGCGAGAGCAGCCAACGATACGGCCAATTTCCTGACGAGTAATTTTGATTTGCATGCCGTCGGGGTGAGTCATGGCATCGGGTTCTTTGCATAATTCCAGAAGGGTGCGAGCAACGCGACCGGTAACATCAAGAAACGCTAAGTCACCCACTTTACGAGTGGTTTTACGTAAGCGGCTGGCCATTTGCTGGCTAACGGAAAGCATTAGGTCTGGATGCTGTTGGGACAGTTCATGAAATTTAGAGAAGCTAATTTCTGCTACTTCGCATTCTGTTTTGGCGCGTATCCAAGCGCTTCGAGCATCTTCGTTATCGAATAAGCCCATTTCGCCGAAAAAGTCGCCGTCATTCAAATAGGCGACAATCATTTCTTTGCCTTCATCATCTTCAATTGCAACGGTGACCGAGCCCTTAATGATGTAATACAGGGTTTCAGATGTGTCGCCAGCATAGATAATGGTGCTTTTAACCGGATATCGACGGCGATGGCTGTTCGCAATCAGTGTCTCTGCATTTTTAATATGAGGTGTAAGCGGTACGGGAGTCACAAATGATCTTCCTTTTATAGAATTAGTAGCAGTTGGGACGTCGCGGTGCATATTCGAATTTAGTTTAGGAGCTAGCATAATATATCAACAACCTATGTGCGTGAGACAACAAATTTAATGACTTTCTTCATTTCAGTATTGTTTATATTGAGTGTGATGCCAGTCACAGCTGTGCAAAATGTGAACTGGTGCTCGTTGTGTCGATATTTTAATCAATGCGGTTTTGGCGGATATTGTTTAAGTGATTGAATTCTCAGTAATAGTACGTAAATAGGGCTAAGAGGGTGGTAAGCCACTATTTATGTCATTTGGCAGGGCTAAAAAAGCATACTGAATAAAAAGAAGCGGGTATCATTCGCATCTTTGACACCTAATTCGATTTTCTATGGCGTTTGCTGATGCATTTGCCGTGGTGTTTATTTTAGATAAGAACCAGAGAGGTAACACATGAAGGCAACTGTCCAGTGGACTGGCAATGTCAGTTTTAAAGCGGAATCTGAAACCGGCCATACGGTACAGATGGATGGGCCTGCCGATAAAGGTGGCGAGAATCTTGGGCCTAGGCCAATGGAAATGCTGCTTATGGGCATGGGTGGCTGCGCGTCTTTTGATGTGATGTCGATGTTAAGCAAGGGCCGTCAAGATGTGGTGAGCTGTGTGGTTGAGGTCGATGCTCAACGAGCTGATGCTGTGCCTGCGGTGTTCACGCATATTCACCTAAAATTCATTGTAACGGGTAATCAATTGAAGGATGCGCAGGTGAATCGTGCGGTGAGCCTCTCGGCAGAAAAATACTGCTCAGTCTCTATTATGATGGAAAAAGCTGGCGTCGAAGTGACTCACAGCTATGTGGTTGAGGAAGCATAATGAGCGAGAAAATAGCGGTTGTAGGTAAGCGCCCACATTCAACATCGGGCATGCGACATGTAGCTTTATTTGTTCCAGACTTCGATGCAGCCTGCCATTTTTATATAGAGCTAATGGGTATGGCTGTCGAGTGGCAGCCCGATCCTGACAATATTTATTTGTGCTCGGGCAGCGATAATGTGGCGCTGCATAATAAGCCGGATAACGTGAATTTGGATCCTGCGCATCAGCGTTTAGATCATATTGGTTTTATTATTGATGAGATGGATGATGTTGATAGCTGGTATGAATTCTTAAAAGCCAATAAGGTCAAAATACAAAATGAGCCACGCACTCATCGCGATGGGGCAAGAAGCTTTTATTGTTTAGATCCTGCGGGGACGCTGGTACAGCTGATGTATCATCCGCCATTGTCTTCGGGTAATCCGTCTGCCAGCGAATAAGCTTAAGGCTTAAGTAGCTCGCTAAAACCGATAGCTGGTGGCCGTCATCAATTTTGAGATGACGGTCATGAGTTTTTTGGCCGGTGGATTAAAAGCAACACCTCCGTGTTCCATGGCCTTTTCACCGTGATGCTCTTCATCACTCAACATCTGCGTTAAGATTGCCCGCGTTTTTTCATCATGTTCAGGCAGTTGTTCCAAGTGTGAGCGTAAATGCTGACAGACTTGATCTTCGGTGGCTGCCACAAAGCCCAAACTCCATTTATCACCGGCAACACCGGCTAAGGCGCCAATGCCAAATGATAGTCCGTAAAATAGCGGATTCAGATAGCTGGGCTTGCTTTGTAATTGATCTAATCGTTCTTCACACCAGGCTAAATGGTCTTCTTCTTCTTTGGCCGATTCATGCATGGCCTCTCGGATAGTTTCGGTTTTTGCGGTAAGTGCCTGCCCTTGGTAAAGCGCTTGGGCGCAGACTTCACCCGTATGATTGATGCGCATTAAGCCGCCGATATGCTTTTTCTCTTGTGCGCTAAGCGTTTCTATATCATTTTGAATAGTATCAAGTTTCGCCGCCGGTGATTCTCTGTGCGCGCGCGTGCTGCCCGGACTCACGGTACGAACGATATGGTCAACACCCATAATCAATTGATCGACGGGAGTGAGCTTTCTTGGCGGTTTATCTGACATAAAAGGCGGTCCGCAGTGGCTATATTAATTGTGTTAGCTATCTATCATACGCGTTTAGTACAGCTTGTGATCAAGTTTAAATGCGGTTTTTATTCTTCGCGTAAACTAATGGCCGGCCAACCGGCTTTTTCGGCATGGGCAAGCAGGGTGCTATCGGCATCGACAGCAACCGCATGTCCAACCACTTCTAGCAGTGGGATATCATTGCGTGAGTCACTATAAAAACAGGCCTCTGAAAGATCGAAGGGGTTTTCAGTAAGCCATTCATTGAGTCTTGTGACTTTGCCTTCTTTAAAGCACGGTATGCCGGTGGGCTTGCCGGTGTAAACGCCGTCTATTTGCTCGGCATTACTGGCCAAAATATCATCGACACCTAACAGTTGCGCGATAGGTCGTGTGACAAAATCATTCGTGGCGGTAATGATTAACAGGTAATCACCGGCCTCGCGATGTTTTGCGAGTAGCGCATCGGCTTGGGCTAAGCGCATAGGAGCAACACAGGTCGCCATAAAGTCAGCATGCAGTGCCGCGAGTACATCGGCGGGCTGTCCAGCAATCGGTTTTAAGGCAAAGCTTAGGTAGGCATTAATATCGAGCGTACCGTTATTGTAATCTTGAAAAAAACCATCATTGCTCTTTTTATATTCTAGGGCATCGACTAAGCCTTTTTGAATAAGAAATTCGCCCCATGCATGGTCGCTATCACCGCGAAGTAAGGTGTTATCGAGGTCAAAGATGGCGAGTTTTTGTTGGCCGTGCGGCATGCCGGGCTCCTGTTTAGCTGAAAAAGGGTGTTTATAGCTGTATTTGTATTGATGGTGCTTAGTGTTGCTTTAGGTGCAAATACGATTATCAATAGGATGATTCTATGCTGTCTAAAAAAAGATACAAAGACCATAAATACCGATCTTAATAGTCCTGATTCAATAAAGGCGTTTTTGCATGGGAGAAAGCGTATTCTATAGGTATTTTTAACGGCCACTAAGAGCTGCTGTGTTATAGTGGCTGCCTTAATTATTATGAGGGTGGAACGAAACTTGTTGGATGCTGACGGATATCGATTGAATATAGGCATCGTAATCGCCAATGGCCGTGGTGATGTATTGTGGGCGCGGCGCGTTCGACAAGGCGGTTGGCAGTTTCCACAGGGTGGCATTCACGAAGGTGAATCTCACGAGCAGGCTATGTACCGTGAGCTTGAAGAAGAAACCGGCCTTACAAAAGAACAGGTTGAAGTTTGGGGTGTGACCCGTGATTGGCTTCGTTATCGTCTCCCTAAAAAAATGATTAGACCCACTCAAGGTCAAGTCTGTATTGGTCAAAAACAAAAATGGTATCTACTGCGCCTTACTGCCGAAGACTCGGCCATTCACTTTAATGGCTGCGATAAGCCTGAGTTTGATCACTGGGAGTGGGTGAGTTACTGGTATCCGCTTAATCAGATTATCGATTTTAAACGACAGGTATACCAGCGTATGCTGAAAGAGCTCTCTAGCTTACATTCCCAAAAGGTTGCGCATTTTCTTAATGATGATCGGTAACGACTAAGATAATGAATATTCTTCAATCCCTCAGCAGTATTGTTCAAAAAGTAAACTCGGCGCCAGACTTACAATCGGCGTTAGATATTATCGTGAGCCAAGTGCGCGCTGTTATGGGTACCGAAGTGTGCACGGTTTATTTAACCGATCATCAAGAGCAGCGATTAATTTTTCGTGCTACCGAAGGGCTCAACAAAAGTATGCTGGGTAATCTCAGCTTGGGTTTTGGTGAGGGCTTGGTAGGGCAGGTTGCTTTGCGCGAAGAGCCGATTAATACCAACAGTGCAGAGTCTCATCCGCACTTTCAATACCTCGAAGATATTGGTGAAGAGAGCTTCAGCTCTTTTCTCGGCGTGCCTATTATTCACCACCGTATTGTTTTAGGTGTGTTGATTGTTCAGCAAACAGTTAAGCGTCGCTTTGATGAAAGTGAAGAAGCTTTTCTAGTCACCGTATCGGCACAGTTGGCTGGACTGATTGCGCATGCGCAGGTTGCGGGCTTAGTAGATTTACGCGCTGATGCAGGCGCAGTGAATGCTGAGTTTCGTGGTGTGGCGGGAGCGTCGGGTGTAGCGATTGGTCGCGCCGTAGTTGTAGCGCCGCCTGCCGACTTATACGCAGTGCCAAAACGTAAAAGTCGTGATCCCTATGAAGAGCTGACTTTTTTCCGTGCTTGTGTTGCTCGCGTTCGCAATGATATTGATCAGTTAAGTTTGCAATTGGCCGATCGCTTACCGCCGCAAGAGTTAGCACTGTTTGAAGTATATTCTAAGATGCTTGATTCGCCAGCATTGCCTGCTGAAATTGAAGAGTTGATTGAGCAGGGCGAGTGGGCGCAGGGCGCAGTGGCGCATGTCATACGCATGCATTTAAAAGCCTTTGAGCAAATGGATAATCCGTATTTAAAAGAGCGTGCGGTTGATGTTAAAGATTTGGGTTCTCGCTTATTAGAATATTTGCAGCAAGCGAATCAAGAGCCCATTATTTATCCGGATAACGTGATATTAATTGGTGACGAATTAACGGCATCGATGTTGGCAGAGTTACCGCGTAAAAAATTAGCGGGTTTGGTATCGCTGCGCGGCTCACGAAATTCTCACGTTGCTATTTTAGCGCGCAGCATGGGTATACCAACAGTCATGGGGGCGGTAGATATTCCCTTTATGCAGGTTGAAGGCACAGAGCTCATTGTTGATGGCTATGCCGGCTTGGTTTACTTTAATCCAACCATAGAGTTGCTCGCGAGCTATGAAGAAATTGTTGAAGAAGAGCGACTCGTATCGCGAGGTCTTGAAGCGCTTAAAGATTTAAATTGTGAAACAACCGATAAGCATCGGGTTTCTCTTTGGGTGAATACGGGTTTAGCTTCAGATATTGTACGGTCTCTTGATCGAGGTGCTGAAGGCGTTGGCTTATACCGCACAGAAATTCCTTTTATTATGCAAGATCGTTTTCCGAGTGAAGAAGAGCAGCGAACGATTTATCGCATGCAGCTTGAAGCGTTTGCACCGAGTCCCGTTACGATGCGCACCTTAGATGTAGGTGGCGATAAATCATTACCTTATTTTCCAATAGAAGAAGATAACCCCTTTTTAGGTTGGCGCGGTATTCGCGTGACATTGGATCATCCAGAAATTTTTCTTTCGCAAGTGCGCGCCATGATGAAGGCCAGTGTTGGCTTAAATAATTTGCGCATCATGTTACCGATGATCAGTTATGTAAAAGAAGTTGATGAAGCGCTGGTATTAATTCATCGTGCACATGCAGAATTAGTTGAAGAAGGCGTTGAAGCTTTATTACCATCGATTGGTGTTATGGTTGAAGTGCCGGCGGCGGTTTATCTTTCGGCGGAGCTCGCTAAGCGAGTCGATTTTTTATCGGTGGGCAGTAATGATTTAACCCAATATTTATTAGCGGTTGATCGTAATAACTCCAGCGTTGCCGAGCTTTACAACTCGTATCATCCAGCGGTTTTGCAAGCGTTAGCCAATGTCGCTAGTGCGGGTCATGCAGCGGATAAGCCGGTCAGTATTTGTGGTGAGTTGGCGGGTGATCCTGGTGCGGCAGTATTATTGATGGCAATGGGTTATGACTCACTGTCGATGAATGCAACGAATTTACCCAAAGTAAAATCCGTGCTGCGAAGTGTCAGTAAAGTCGAGGCTGATGCATTACTCGCGGCAGTGATGGATATGCATGAAATTGAAGATATTCGCGGAGCGGTAGAAGCTTTGTTTGAAGAAAAAGGTATTACTCGATTGTTTCGCAACCGCATTACGCAGAAGTAAATGGCTTAATGGATTGGTTATTATTTTTAATCGTTGGCGCCTTTGCAGGATTGTTAGCTGGTTTATTTGGTGTTGGCGGCGGCGCTATTATTGTGCCTATTTTAATTTTAATTTTTTCTCAACAAGGATTTGAGGCAGGGTTGCTGACTCATTTAGCGATCGGAACATCCTTCGCAATTATTGTCGTGACTTCTTTTGGTTCAGTCTCTGCACATCATCGTTTAGGTAATGTTAATTGGTTGGTGGTTAAGTCTATGGCGCCGGGTTTAATTGTTGGCGTTGTACTCGGTGCTGTAATCGCTACTGAGCTGGCAGGCCGTCATTTACAATTAGCCATTGCTGTATTTTTAATGTTGGTTGCCGTCCAAATGTTTTTTGCGCTACAGCCTCGGGCTTTGTTTGGCTTGCCGCGTCGTTCAGTACTGGTGAGTAGTGGCGTAGTGATTGGCGG
This sequence comes from Cellvibrionales bacterium, assembly GCA_018668095.1. Taxonomy (GTDB): domain Bacteria; phylum Pseudomonadota; class Gammaproteobacteria; order Pseudomonadales; family UBA7434; genus UBA7434. The sequence goes on along the minus strand of JABIQF010000096.1, from coordinate 8,511 downwards.
CGCGAGTGCTTTTTTTGGTATTGGTGGTGGCTCGTTAACAGTGCCTTTTTTGGCGGCTTGCAATCAAGTCATGAAACGAGCCGTGGCGACGTCGTCGGCTTGTGGTTTTCCTATCGCGGTGTTTGGTGCTTTGGCATACGGCGTTAAAGGTTTAAGTGTTAGCGGCTTGCCGTCGTTAGCAACCGGGTATATTTATTGGCCGGCGTTTGTGGGTGTTGCCATAGCGAGCATACCTTTTACGCGTATGGGTGCCATGCTGGCTGAGCGAGTAGCCGATAAAATTTTAAAGCGTAGCTTTGCGTTGTTACTGTTTTTGATTGGCTTACAGTTATTACTAACGCATTAGCTTAATGGTATTTAATGTGATGAGGCGCTTTGATCGGCGGTTTAGCACTGATTTGGAATAGCTTATGTTGCAGTATCCTTCTATAGACCCCATTATTTTTTCGATTGGTCCTATTAGCTTGCGCTGGTACGGCATGATGTATCTGTTTGGTTTTGTTGCTGCCTATTTAATTGGCCGTAAAAGGGCGCGACAAGCATGGTCTCCTCTTTTGCCTGAGCAGGTCGAGGACCTTGTATTTACAAGTGCTTTGGGCGCCGTGTTGGGCGGTCGCGTTGGTTATGTGTTTTTTTATGGCTTCGATCGTTTTCTAACAGATCCGTTATGGTTGTTTCGTGTATGGGAAGGCGGTATGGCTTTTCATGGCGGGCTACTTGGCGTGTTTTTGGCGCTCATTATTTATGCGCGTAAGCTAGGCAGGCCGTTAGGTGAGGTTTGCGATTTTGTTGCGCCACTTGCGCCTATAGGTTTGGGTTTGGGGCGTATGGCTAATTTTATTAATGCTGAGCTGTATGGTCGTGCAACAGATGTATCTTGGGCAATGGTCTTTCCGAGTGATAGTCTGGCCATTCCTCGTCATCCCTCACAGCTGTATCAGTGCTTCCTTGAGGGTGTTGTGCTATTTGTTCTTATTTATGGCTTTACGCGTATTCGTCGTCCTGCATGGGCAGCTTCGGGCGTATTTTTGCTTGGCTATGGCGTGGCACGTTATGCCGTCGAGTTTTTCCGTGAGCCCGATGCCTCATTATTTTTAGATTGGATGACGAGAGGGCAGTTTTTATCACTGCCGATGATTATCGGTGGTGCGGCTATGATAGCATTGAGTTATTATTACTTTAATCAAAATGATCGACGCTTTATTGATCATGGTCTTGCTTCCTCTAGCTCAAACGTTAAAGGAGTGGCTAAAACAGCTGCTAAGAAATTAAAGACAAAAAAGACAAAGAGCAAAAAAACAAAGAGTCGATAAGTAGCGAGTCGATAAACACAGAGCAATAACTTGGGCAAGCCAAGCTCGCCTTCAATTAACAGAAATAAGAAGCGTTAGAATTTATGCAGCAATATCTTGATTTAATGCGTCACGTTCGTGATGAGGGTGTTTTTAAGCCTGATAGAACGGGCACAGGTACTTACAGTGTATTCGGCCATCAAATGCGCTTTGACCTTTCTAAGGGCTTTCCTGCAGTCACCACTAAAAAACTCCATTTAAAATCGATAATCCACGAGTTACTTTGGTTTCTTTCGGGTAATACTAATATTGCTTACCTTAAAGAGAATGGCGTATCTATTTGGAATGAGTGGGCAGATGAAGAGGGTGAGTTAGGTCCTGTGTATGGTTATCAGTGGCGTTCATGGCCTACAGGTGATGGTCGTCATATCGATCAAGTACAGCAGTTAATGACACAATTAAAAGAGTCTCCCGATTCTCGTCGTCATATTGTTTCGGCTTGGAATGTCGCCTGTATTGAAGAAATGGCCTTGCCGCCTTGTCATACGATGTTCCAGTTTTATATTGCTGAAGGCAAGTTGTCGTGTCAGTTGTATCAGCGAAGTGCCGATATTTTCTTGGGCGTGCCGTTCAATATTGGCTCTTATGCACTGCTTACTATGATGATGGCGCAGGTTTTAGGTCTTAAACCTGGCGATTTCGTCCACACATTTGGTGATGCGCATTTATACGCTAATCATATGGATCAAGTCGAGCTTCAGTTGCAGCGCTCGCCAATGGCGCTGCCAACTATGACGATTAATCCTGATATTGATGATTTGTTTGCTTTTAGTTTTGATGATTTTGAATTGCAGGATTATCAGCATCATCCTCATATTGCTGCGCCAATAGCGGTTTAGATGGATTGCGCATTGAGTTGTTAGTGAGCGGGTTTTGGATATGTCATGAAAGTGTTACCGTGTTACTAATTTACTCATAACACCCATCTTTCTTTGAAAGGTTTAAGCAGTTTGGCAATGTTTCCAAAATTATTGAAAATTTAACGTTTAATAACGGCAATAAGATTGCGCCGCAACCGCATATGTTATTAAAATGCGCGGCTTCGTTAAGTGGGCAGTTGTATGGATTACAATTTATTCAGCTTAAACGTATTTTCGGTGAACTAAAGCGGTGCATAATTTCTGTCGACAAGGCTGTCGATGATGTACCGAAAGAATTAAAAGGACGGTCTGTTGTTTATCGATTCATCAAATTATTGTCAGTGGTGTAGATTATTTTTTGCTCGCTGCTGTCATAATGTTTTTAGAACACAGCATTATTAAATTCGTCCTCAATTTCGGAAATACGAATCTTATGACTATTAACTACTTCTCTCCGATGCCAAGCGCGGTTAAGCGTGTTGCGCGTATCGGCTTATGTATTTTTTCTTCAGTTTGCTTTTATGCGGCTTCAGCCAGTGCTGATCAACTCGACGAGGTCTTTAAAGTCGGGCAGAGCAAAGCGGCCGCGGCACAAAAATCACAAGTTAAAATAGACGGGATTGCTGATAAAACAGATGCCCTTCTTCAAAGCTATAAGCAAGTGAATAAAGAGATTGAAGGTTTGCGCGTTTACAACGCTCAGCTTGAAGCTCGCATTCAGAATCAGCTAAAGCGTATTACTGAAATTGATAAGGCAATGTCACAGGTTACTGTGATTCAGCGCCAAATCACGCCATTGCTAATTAAAATGCTTGACGGTCTAGAGAATTTTGTTGCTTTAGACGTGCCTTTCTTGGCTGAAGAGCGCCAAACACGCTTAGAAAACTTGCGTGGAAATTTGGATAAGTCGAATCAGACGATTGCAGAGCATTTTCGCCAAGTGTTAGAAGCTTACAAAATTGAAAATGAGTATGGCCGTAAAATTGAGGCATATGATGCGTCGATTGACTTCAACGGTGACGGTAAAGAGCGAAAAGTGGATATCTTCCGCGTCGGTCGTATTGCACTGCTGTATAAAACTGAAGACGGCAAAGAAGTTGGCCGTTGGAATAATGAGTCTCGCGAATGGGAGGCATTAGATGCATCCGATTGGGGCAGTTATATTAATACGGGTATTCGTATTGCACGTAACCAAGCAGTGAAAGATATTCTGCAATTACCTATTTCAGCGCCGGAGGCTGCTCAATGAAAACTTTAATGACTAAATTGAGTGCGCTACCGTTATCGCTACTTGTTGCAGGTTCACTGACATTATCTTCAGCTGCGTTAGCACAAGATAGCGCTCAGTCTCTTGATCAGCTGCTTGAGTATGTTAAGCAGGGTAAGGTTAATGAAGCGCGTCAGAACAAAGAGCGTGAAGCACGCTTTTTGAATGACAAAAACCAACAAGCTGATTTGTTGAAAAAAGCGGAGCAAACACGCACCCGTGAAGAAGCGCGTTCGACACGTCTTGAAAAAATCTTTGAGCAAAACAAAGAAAAAATTATTGTTAAGCGTGAGGCATTGAATGAGGCTAAAGGTTCTTTAAACGAACTGTTTGGTCATATCAATTCAGCTGCTGGCGATATGCGTGAAAACTTTAATACGTCTTTAGTCAGTACTGAATATCCGAATCGTGGTGAGTTCTTAACGGACTTAATTGAAAAGCTGAAAGGTGATGCATTACCAACGATTGCAGAAATTGAGCGTGTTTGGTTTGAGCTGCAGCGTGAAATGATTGAGTCGGGTCGTATTGTTCAATACAACACGACGGTTGCAACACCAGCGGGTGACGAGATTCAAGCGGATGTTGTTCGTGTGGGTTCTTTTAATATTGTGACAACTGACGGTCAGTATCTAAAGTATTCAGATGATGCTTTGTCGATTCTTCCTCGTCAGCCAGCCAGCTCTTTTGTGGGTTGGGCAGAAGATCTTGCCAACTCAACTGAAGGCTATGGTCGCTTTGGTGTTGATCCAACTGGCCCAACTGGCGGTAGCTTATTAGCTGCATTTATTGATACGCCAACATTGACTGAGCGCTGGCATCAAGGTCGCCAAGTCGGTTATGTCATTACGGCTGTTGGTATTATCGCAATGTTAATTGCTGCTTGGCGCTTTGTCGTGTTAACAGCGATTGGCGCTAAAGTGAATGCGCAGTTGAAATCAACAGTCGCTAATACAAATAACCCATTGGGTCGTGTATTGGTTGTTGCCGATGAAAATCCAAATATGGATACTGAGTCGCTTGAGTTGAAATTAAATGAAGCCGTTCTTAAAGAGATTCCTAACTTAGAGAATTCACTCACCTTAATTAAGATTATTGCTGCAGTGGCACCGTTACTGGGTCTACTGGGAACAGTAACCGGTATGATCATTACCTTCCAAGCTATCACTATATTTGGTGCCGGCGATCCGAAGACAATGGCTAGCGGTATTTCGAGTGCATTGATTACGACGGTATTAGGTTTGATCGTTGCTATCCCAACTTTGCTTGCGCATACCATTGTTAGTGGCCGCGCAAAACGTGTTATTCATGTGCTTGAAGAGCAAGCTGCCGGTATTATCGCGCGCAACGCCGAAAGCAAATAAAGTAACAAGGGAAGACTGATATGCAGTTTATTACAGAAGCATTGGGTGTCGTCCTCGACTTTGTCGATATGGGCGGGCCCGTATTGCTCCTGATTGGTGGTCTGCTGTTTTTAATGTGGAGCCTAATCTTTGAGCGAGTATTTTATTTCGCTACGGATTTAAGAAACGACATGGATGTGGTTGTTGCTGAATGGGAGAGTCGTACTGAGCGGCACTCTTGGTATGCGCGCCGCATTCGTGAAGCGTTAATTTCTGAAGCCGTTATCAAAATTAATCAAAATATGGCGTTAATTAAAACGCTAGTTGCCTTGGCGCCAATGCTCGGCTTACTGGGTACGGTTACCGGTATGATCGAAGTATTTCATGTTATGGCTGTGACCGGCGGTGGCGACCCTAAATCAATGGCAGGCGGTGTTTCTAAAGCCACTGTGCCAACGATGGCGGGAATGGTAGCTGCATTGTCTGGTGTGTTTGCACAGGCTTACTTGATGCGTATTGTTGAGCGCGAAAGTTCATTACTAGAAGACCAGTTAACTTCTGATAAATAATGTGTTCGCCATTAACGGTTAAACGTTAATGGCGTAAATTTTTATTAGCTGCGTTGGTTACATAAGCAAGATTCATTAGAAAATTATTCAGGATCGAAAAGGTATGGCTAAGAGAGGTGTTGCAGCCAGAGCGAATCAAGACGGGGGTGAGATTGATCTCACGCCAATGCTTGACGTTGTATTTATCATGTTGATCTTTTTTATTGTGACTGCTGTATTTATTAAAGAGCCAGGCGTTGAAGTGACGCGTCCATCGACTGATAAACGTGAGCAGGTTAAAAACCAGAATGTATTAATTGCAATTGATGCAAAAAATGCGATTTGGATTGACCGTAAAAAAATTGATGAGCGTGCAGTTAAAACTGTCGTCGAGCGTATTCATGCTGACAACCCTCTGGGTGCGGTAGTTATTCAGGCAGATGGTCAATCTAACGCAGCGACTTATGCGTTAGTGTGGGATGCCGCTAAAGAAGCTGGTGTTGTCGATATTCACCTAGCGACCGATCCGAAGTAAGGGGAAAGCAATAATGCAAGTGATACGTTTAGGCGGCAGCATGCTGCTTGGTTTGCTCATCGCTTTTGCACTTTTTGTGTTAATGAGTGCGTTGATCGATATGGGCGATCCTGATTTAGATCGAGATAGCGGTGTTAAAATTGCTGACTTTAATATGCCGGATACGGAAATTGAAGCGAAGTTAGATGAAGAGCTCCCTGAAAAGCCAGATGAAGTTGAGGCTCCTCCGCCAGAATTGGAAGCGCAAGATATAGAAATTGATACACCTGATAATGCGTTAAACATATCTGCAGGTGCTGGCAAGTTTAATCCTGATATTGGTTTGCAGGGTGGCTTTAGTCGCGATACTGATTTTATTCCTGTTTATGTTCCTAAGCCTCGCTATCCTTCTCGTGCCGAGAAAGCGGGTAAAACTGGTTATGCGGTTGTTGAGGTTGTAGTGACCGAAGCCGGCGGTGTGCGTGATGTTAAATTATTAGAAGAATGGCCAGAAAATTACGGCTTTGGTAAATCAGCATTAAAGGCAGCAGAGAAATTAAAATATAACCCACGTGTCATTAACGGTATTGCCGTTGAAGTGCCAGGTGTTTTATATAAATTTACTTTTGCTGGATTCTCAGACGGTAGATAGTCCATCGGTTAAATTTTTCGATAATTTTCGATTTTTTATAAATCGCTAAGATTGTATTGATAGCGGCAGAAGTAAATCGGAATGGCAAAAGTTTAGAGTAAGGTAGAGTGGGATTATGGTTTTAAAGCAATTAAATGTGGGTTGGTTGAGTCGGTTTTGCATATCGACTTGCTTATTCCTAATGGCAACGGTTGTTGTTAGCGTATCGACAGATAGCACGGGTTTTGGTGTAAGCGCTGTCGTTGCTGCGGAGAAGGAAAAGAAACTAACCAAGGCTGAAAAAGAAGCGCAGCTTAAATATAAAAATGCGGTTTCTCAGCGTCGTAAGGCTGTAGGTACAAGCTGTGCTAAAAAGCTCACTAAAGTACAAGAGTTCACTGAAGCCGAAGATTGGGCGGGTGCTGAAGCTGAATTGTTGGGTGCTTTTAAACGTGGCTGTTCAGAAGGCTTTGAATATTCTCAGGTGAATCGTTATTTGGGTTATGTTTATTACGCGCAAGACAAAATTCAATTATCTATTAAGGCTTACTTGGCGTTAGTGAATGAGCCAGAAGCTGATCCACAGCAGCGTACCAATACACGTTATACCGTAGCGCAGTTATTATTTGTTAATGATGATTATAAACGAGCGGTTGAGCAGCTTGAGTTATGGATGGCTGAAGCAGCGATTGTTGATCCCGGTGGTAAAATATTACTGGCTCGGGGTTATTATCAGTTAGAAAGAAAAGCTGATGCATTAAATTTAGTCGAAGAAGTTGTAGAAGAGGCAATTGTTGCTGGTCTTGTTCCAAAAGAGAATTGGTTGAATTTTCAATGGGCTCTTTATTATGAAAAAGACAATTATAAAGCGACGATTAAAGTCAGTAATCGTCTGTTAACGCATTATCCAAAGATCAAATATTGGAAGCAGTTATCGGCTATGTATGGTGCTTTAGAGCAAACTCAAAAAGAATTAATGGCTTTAGAAGTAACGTACTTACAAAATGGTTTGGATAAAGAGAAGCAGTTTATTGCGCTTGCTTATCAATATTTAGCAATTGATATTCCTTATCGCGCTGCTCAAGTAATTGAAAAAGCGATGAAGGAAGAGATAGTTGAGCGAACGGAAAAGAATCTTACTTTACTGGGTTCATCTTATCAGCGTGCACAAGAATATCTAAAAGCCTCGCCTATTCTAGAAGAGGCGGCTAAGAAGTCTTCTGACGGTAATGCTTGGTCACGCCTTGCGGGTGTGTATCTTAACTTGAACGAGAATGAGAAGGCTTTACTTGCTGCGCGTAATGCGATTAAGAAGGGTAAGCTTAAGCGTGAAGATTTAGCTTGGATGAATCGTGGTACTGCTGAGCAATCTTTGCATTGTTACAAAGATGCAGAGAAGTCATTTTCTAAGGCGTCAAAGTTTAAGAAGACTGAGAAGGGTGCTCGAAGCTGGAAGCGTTATGTTGCGGCTGAAGGTGATCGACGTCGTAAGTTAGTTGCGAATGGTGCGAAATTGGCGACTTGTAAGAAGGTTTAGTTTTTGATTGGTTTTTAGTTTGGCTGATTGATGTGTCCCGCTGAGGAGTTTTTTGATGCTTGGCGAGTTTGAAAACCCAGTGACGAAAGTTGTTGGGTTTTTTTATGGGTGAGGGGAAAGGATAGGTTTTTAGTGGGTAGGCAGGTTTGTTTTGTATTTGAGTTTATGATTTTTTTTAAGTTTTAAGGTCAAAGGCGTCGGGGTTGTTCTTAATGTTAATCCGATACTCATTTTTCTGATTGGTTTGTTTAGGTGTTCTATTAAGACCGTCGGGGGTGGCCCGACAGCCAGTCACTTTTTGTATTCGCTACGCTCACCCTACGGGACGCCTTGCAGGCGCGCAGCAAACTACGCTGTCAACAGCAAAAAAAAGTAACCAAAAAATGCCGTAAGCTTAACGGCGAAGCTTAACCACGACGGGTGTATCTCGCAGTGTTTTCTGTCCAGCAGTTCCAGAGAGAT
>JABIQF010000152.1 GCA_018668095.1 Cellvibrionales bacterium | reverse complement strand
TTTTTGGTTACTTTTTTTGCTGTAGTACAGCGTAGTTTGCGCAGTGCCTGAAAGGCAACCCGTAGGGTGAGCGAAGCGAATCAAAAAGTGACTGGCATGTCGGGCCACTCCCGACGGTCTTGATTGAAAACTCAAACAAACAAACCAAAAAAACCAAAAAAACCAAAAAAACAAAATATAAAAATACTATCCAATATAGGCCGTAAAGAGAGCTAAAAAATCTAGACCCTCTCTATCGAACCACCCCCGACGGCTTTGAACTTAAAGCTAAAAAAAAATCAAAACCCATCATCAAACACCCTACTCTCGACCGACAACAAACCGAATACTTATTTAGGAAACTTAAGCCCCGTCGATCGCGACACACTATTACCGCCATCCATCGTATGCGTTAGCCCTGCAGTATCAATAGACCAACGCTGATTGCTCTTACGCACATACACTCTTAAATGCATTTTCTCTTCAGAACTAAAACCAAACGGCGAACTATAAAAATAAGGCCCCTTACAGCTAATAAGAATTCGATTCGGCGACTGCTTTATAATAGATAACGCCTCACAACTACCGTTTTTTAAAGCCCGAAACGTAGAACTGTAAACCAGACGATTCCAGCCTTGCGATGCCTCTATCTTCTTTTGACCCGCTTCTGAAAAGAATAATGGTATGCCATCATCAAATCCACTGTCGCTATTAATCGACGCTTGATAATCTAAAAAAACCTGCATACCGGGATGAACTGCATCTTCAGGGTTACTAAATCGCTTATCTACTGTGGCACAAGAATATAAACCCAAAACAAATACGGGAACAATAAAACGTTTAACCCATTTTTTCATCACAGCTTTTTTTATCATAACGTTATCTATCACTACTTTTTCCTCATCAATATCATTAAAACGATTAATTTCTATTAGGCGAAAACCTTACACTATCAGGGTAACCAACTCGATCACTACCGATAACGGCGGACCAACTTACAATTGCATATTTAACACCGCGCTCAATAGGAAGAGACTCATGTACATAGCGATGGGTAGAAGGAAAGAAAACAACATCACCGGCCGAAGGCTGATAGGTATAATTTAAATAATTAAAATGCAGGCCACCGCCTTTGTATTTATCATTCAAGTAAATCAACAAGCTCACATCACGGTCAAAAGACTTAACCCACTGATTAGTCTGCGAGTCAAACACCTCGCTATCTGCATGACTTTTGTATAAGCCACCCGACTGATACCGCAACAATTGTGGCGCTTCAAAAAACTCTATTTCTTGTTTAATAACGGGCTCAACACGCTGAGTAATAAGCCTATTCATCCAACCAACCACTAAATCTTTATGCTCCATCATATCGACAGCTTGTGTTACTCGACTAGGATCTCTCTTTTGGACGACCTTACCCTGCTCGGTAGAACGCTCTTCATCTTTTAAAGTAAGCCAAACTCGCTGCTGCTGATCAGCTAAGCGAATCATCTTTTTGCACTCAGTCTTAGAAAAAAGGTTGGCATAAATATTCACGCCCACTGGCGGAGCACGATGAGGTGATGGATCACCACAGCATTCGATAAACTTTTTACCGCTCAGGCAGTAACACAAGATACTCAAGCTCTCTATCCTCAACTAAAACTAAAGCTAAATATTTTTATTAACTACTTATATTTTCTAGATAATCATTCAACATAAACGCTATTAGCCATAAAACTTCTTAATCGAATGACAAATATAGTCAATGGATTCGTCACTTAACTGTGCTGCCGATGGTAACCAAAGACCACTCGCACCAATAAGATTTGATATTGGATGATCACCGGCAACATTATAAGCTGGCTGCTTATTAATGGGCGGATACATAACGCGTGTACCAACATCTTGCGTTTTAAGAAAATCCATTAATTGATCTCTAGCTTCCACTAACACATCAATAAACCATGGCGTGGTATGCGTTAAATCTTGGGCGAAAAAACTCACCTCTTCAATAGACGCCAACTGACTTTGATAACGCTCATAAATGGCTTTTTTACGCTCTACTCGCCAAGGCAATTTTTTCATTTGCTCAATACCAATACACGCTTGTATATCGGTAAACTTAAAATTCAAACCCAAGCTGTCATGGTAATCATTGCCGCCACTGGCTCGTCCAAAATCTTTTAATTTACGCACTTTACTAGCAATAGCATCATCGTTAGTGACTATACAGCCGCCTTGCCCCGTTGAAATAATTTTAGGTGCTGAAAAAGAAAAACTGCCTGCCACACCGGCCATACCAATATGACGCCCATCTGGGTAATAAGACCCTAGTGACTGCGCGGCATCTTCTAATAACAATAAATTATGCTCTGCGGCTAAACGCTCAAAAGCATCAATACCCACCGTTGGATATCGACCATTAGCCGACATAAACATAATGGCTTTGGTTTTATCGGTAATCGCTGAACGAACAAGATCAATATCAAGACATAACGTTGTTGCTTCAACATCGACAAATATCGGCTCAATACCGAACATTTTCAAAGAATTCGCAGTCGCTATCATAGTGTAGTTAGGCACAATAACTTCATCACCGGCCTGCAAACCACAGGCAAGAGCGGCTAACGAAAGACTAATGGTGCCGTTATTCACTACAATACAATGCTTAGCATCAACATATTCGGCTAAACTATTTTCAAAGACTTCGGTCTGCTTAAACTCGGTGATAAAACCACCGCTGTCCATATAATCACTTAATGACTGTTTTTCTTCTTCGCCAAACCATGGCTGCATTTGCATGATAAATTCGCGGTTACTCATAATTTGTTTGAACCTATATTAAGCAAGCCAGTTGCTTATTTTTATTTAATCTAACGATTTTTCTCAACGGTCACTTAATAACCTAAACTTATCAAAACGGCATTATGTGATAAACAAATGTCCAATAAAAGAATAGCACAAACCCTATTTTTCTCTTCTTAAAAACTAATAAGTATCACAGGAATCATACAAGCTTAAGAAGAAACGACACTTAACAAAATCTAAGGCCTCAGTTATTACATCAAAGAAGCGCTATACCTTAGATGAATGGATCTTTAAATGCGATAAACGTCTTATAAAACACCCCAAAACACACCGAATAATGTAAAATTCTTTGCTTATTATCATTATATGATAATGTCTTTAAAACAAAGCCTCGCGCTGTATTACATACTACAAACAGCCGAACACTATTAATAAAAGAGAAAATAATATGCCTTTATTCTACCGTCTTCTAATTTGTATAGTTGTTGCCACACCGCTATCAGCGGTTTATACCAGCTGGGTCAACAACCAGACTATTCATTATATTTTCAATACCGATGCTGCTTTGGCTTTTTCAGGCACTGCCATTCTCTGTATGCTTTTATGTAATATGAATTTAAGTAATCTATCATTTAGCTTGCCGCGTAGACGTAAAGCCGCCGAAGGCAGAGAAATTGGTACCGTTAAATGGTTTAGTGGTAGTAAAGGTTTTGGCTTTATTACTCGCGATAACGGCGAAGAAATTTTTGTCCATTTTCGCTCTATGCAAAAAGACAGTAAACGTCTTGGGCCAGGACTCGATGTTGAGTATGCCGTTGTTGACGGTGATAAAGGTCCTGAAGCCGCTGACGTGGTAGTTGTATAAGAACTACTGTTATCACTCAATAACATTTCAACACTTTGCGACGACCGCCTAGGTCGTCGCAACTCTCTATTTAATAGCTCCGCTCACCCCATTCAGCACAATTTTTGCTAATCTCTGTTATTCCCACCCTCTTAAGAATAAAATACAGCCTCGTAACCCCCACACATCTGTACAAAAGGTAATCGTTTGAGCTCTAATCGCGTTTATAGCACTGATCAAGGTCGTATTTGCCCCTCTTGCAACCAAGCTAAGACTAGCTGCCGCTGTAAAGCCGCTGCTGTGCAAGATAAAGGCGATGGCATAATCCGTATTCGTCGTGAGACAAAAGGCCGTAAAGGCGCAGGCGTGACGATTATTGATGGTTTAGTACTAGAAGCCAGTGAAATGAAGAAACTGGTTAAAAAAATTAAGCAAAATTGCTCGAGTGGCGGT
>JABIQF010000186.1 GCA_018668095.1 Cellvibrionales bacterium | reverse complement strand
CGCGGAATGAATTCAATTTATAAATATCAGAATGATATTGTCGATGCGCTAAATATTGATTTTTCTTGCCGCCCCCGTGAGCTGTCTTTATTGGCCGATGTCTCTTCTAGCATATTGCCGTTTAAAAGCGCTATTAAACAAGTGCGCAAATGGATGAAACCAGAAAAACGCAAAAGCTTATTTCCGCTTGGCTTACTCGGTGGCCGCTCGCGTATTGAGTTTCAACCTTTAGGTGTAGTGGGCGTGCTTAGCCCTTGGAACTTTCCCGTTAATCTTACCTTTGGGCCCATGGCCGATATTCTTGCCGCGGGTAATCGCGTAATGATTAAACCTTCAGAATTCACCCCCACGGTATCAAACCTTATGGCTGAAATTGTGGCCGATGCCTGGGATGAAAACGAAGTGGCTATTTTTACCGGCGGCCCCGATGTAGGCGCTGCGTTTAGTGCGCTGCCTTTTGACCATATGTTGTTTACTGGCGCGACGTCTGTTGCTAAACATATTATGGCCGCTGCCGCTAAAAACTTAGTGCCGGTTACTTTAGAGCTTGGCGGTAAATCACCGGTACTCATTAGTCGTAGCGCGAATATTAAAACGGCGGTTAGTCGTATTATGATGGGTAAAACCATGAACGCAGGACAAATATGCCTTGCACCCGATTACCTGATGGTGCCAGAAGAAAAACTCGATGAGGTGATAGACGAAATTAAAGCAGCCGTTGCTTCTATGTACCCTACTCTTTTGAATAATCCTGAATACACGTCACTGATTAATGACAGACACTTTCAACGCCTACAAGACAACCTGTTAGACGCCACGCAAAAAGGCGCTAAGGTGTTATGTCTTGCGCCTGCCGATGAAGATTTTACCGGCCAACAAGGTACCCGCAAAATAGCGCCCACGATTATTACCAACGTGACCGATGATATGCGCGTATTACAGGAAGAAATATTTGGTCCGCTGTTACCAATTAAAACGTACAAGCATTTTGACGAAACCATTCGCTATGTGAATGCGCAACCACGGCCTTTGGCTTTATATTATTTTGGTAGCGATGCTAAGGAAGAGCGCGAGGTATTAGACCGCACGACCTCAGGTGGTGTATGCGTGAATGACGTGATTATGCATATGGTGCAAGAAGACCTGCCCTTTGGTGGCGTTGGCCCTGCTGGCATGGGTTCGTATCATGGCTATGATGGCTTTAAGAACTTTAGCCATGCTAAATCGGTTTATAAGCAAACGCGATTTGATGTTGCGGGTATTGCCGGTATGCGCCCACCTTATGGGCCTGCTACTGAGCGAACCATTAAAATGCAGACGAAAATTTAGACGGTTTTAGTCTCGCTTTTAACACTCCCATACTGCCCCGTTATCGCGATTATTTAGCGAGCTATTCGCGCTTATTTTCTATATATTGCTAAACTTATTGGTATATTGATCATTTCTAAGCCACTAACAGTTAAATTAGGTGGGCTATAGTTTTAGCGAGTCTCTTATAGGCTTTTAGAGCTTCAGGTAACACTAAAAATAAAATACAGCATTTCAGGCTTATTTTTCGCACCATTGCGGTGCAAATAACTGAATTGCGTAACAATAATAATGACTTACGAGATCGAAATGCATAATTCCATAATACGATTGACTGCTTCTTTAGCTTATTCTTTAAAGCTTTTTATGAATAAAGCCCTTTTGCCGTTTGTGCTAATGGCTATTACAGGCCTATGGGCGTCTTTAGGTCTGGCTTACGATGTTGAATCGAATAGCACGGGCAATAAGGTTTATATTCTTCTGGTTAATGACAACCCTTCGACCAGCTATGAAGCCATTACTATTAATAATGTACCGCCGGGCATTGTCAGCTCTGCGACAGCTAGCATTATTCCTGCCTCGGTTGCTGGTGGTGGCAGTGACCTTGCCGCGCTCAATTTTGATGTGGGTACTTCTGCTGCCCTTAATGCTACGGGTAATCTTTCTATTACGGTAACAGGCTCTCTCGACGGGCGTTCGGTGAGTTTTGATATTGCGGTACCGTTAACGGTTGTTTCTTCTGCTGCGGTTGCTCAGGGTGAAGTCGGCTCCATTACACCAAGACCTGACCCCGATGGCATTGATTCAGATAGCGATGGTGTTAGCGATATTCTTGAATATGCCTTTGATTCAAATCCCTTTAACCGCGAGTCATTTCCGGGTGAAGTGGAGACCACAAATATTCCAATGATTGGCTTTATAGGCGCGGCCATACTCGCTTTATTTTTATTAGTGAGCGGTTCATCTGCGACCCGCCGAAGAAGTGCGGGAATGTTAGCGCTTACTGCGGTTTTCTTATTACCCGTTGATCTGGATGCAGGCACGGCAACCCGTATTCAATTGGTTGCGCATATTCCTGTGCCACCGCCACTGCCACAATTATTATCGACAACGGCAACAGCCAGTTCGCAAGAATCTGGCCAATCGAACTGCTGCAGTCCTGCTGCCGCGATTGACGGTAATGCCAGTACTCGCTGGAGCTCACAGTTTTCTGACAACCAATGGCTAACATTGGATTTAGCCTTTACGCACCTATTGTCTGAAGTAATTATTGATTGGGAAGGAGCAAGCGCGTCTGTATATGAAATACAAGGCTCTGCCGATAATAGCAATTGGACAACTATCTCAATCCAGACTGGCGGGACCATGGGCGCCCGCACCGATACGCTTACTGTAGCAGGCAGCTACCGCTATGTGCGTATGTTAGGTATCGATCGCGCGACTCCCTACGGTTATTCTATTTTTGAAATTGAAGTTTACGGCCTACCTGGTGCCGATGAAGATAGTGATGGTATTGACGATAGCTTAGACCAATGCCCGAATACACCGGCAGGTGAAACGGTTGATGCCACCGGCTGCACTATTATTATTATTGATTTTACGCCCGATGCGTTTACCTTTGTGCCTGTCACGAATGCGCCATTGAGCTCGTTGAGAGAATCTAACACAATAACCGTTTCTGGCCTTACGGATGAAGCAACTGTTTCAATTTCTTCAGGCCAGTATGCGATTAATGGCGGTGCTTTTGCTGGCACTAATGGCATTGTTACGAATGGCGATACGATTATTGTAAGACAGACATCGGCTTCTACTTTCTCGACATTGAGGCAGGCAACTCTGACGATAGGTACTGTTAGCGCGCCATTTAATGTCACTACCGTAGGTGACCAAAATACATTTGGCTTTTTAAATAAATATAACGTAGCCCCGAATAGTGTAGTCACTTCTAATTCTATTTTGGTGTCGGGTATTAATGAGCCATCAAGTATTAGTATTACTTTTGGATCTTACTCTATTGATGGCGGCCCATTTACTAGTGCCACCGGTACCATTTCGAATGGCCAGGTGCTTACGCTGCAACAAAGTTCGTCAACGCAGCTATCCACCTTAGTATCGACCGAATTAACTATTGATGGTGTGAGTGATTTCTTTAGTGTCACCACATCGGCCATTGCTATTCCTGATGATGAAATTCGTTCGGGCAATGTAAATGGCGTTAGCGTTTGGCAGTTACCGAATGCGCCCAATGGCGATAGACCTGATCAGTGTTGGTTGGCTGTGGGGTCGGATGTTGATGGCGATATTTATATTTCGGGTCATGACCATATAAATAATTCTATGCTGTATCGACTGCATCAGTCTGACGATGTTGTGCGTTGGGTGGGTGATGCTGAAACATCGTCATCAGCGGTAGGTAATTGGTTACCGGGTGAATCGGCCGAGAAGTTTCATACTCGTCCTTTAGAGCATGATGGAAGAGTTTACGTAGCAACGCTAGATAACTCGAATATGAATAATGGTTATTTAAATACACGTGGTTTCCATTGGTATGGCTATGACCAACAAGATAATGATTTTCTTGATTTAAGTGTGACGGAGCCAAATGGTGTCGGCGAACCGACGATGCAAATAGTGACTATCCAAAAAGATGAAACGAATAACTTACTTTACGGCATGTCGATTCCTGAAAATAAGTTAGTGCGCTATGATATTGCTAACGCTGAAACCACTGTACTGGGTAAGCCTAGCGCTTGGAATGGCTACTTTTATACTAATCGATATATGTTTGTAGATTCTCGAGGCCGTGTATATATTTCTGGCGGTTCTTCACGAGGCCAGTGGAATCAAGGAGAATCGGTAAGTACGTTTAATCATATGTGGTATTACGATCCTGCCACTGGTTTCGGTGAGTTACAAAACTTCCCTCTACAAGGTGCTAACGCTTTAGAAGTGGGTCAGTGGGATAGAGATCATGAAGTTCTATACACCGCTGATGACCAAGGTAATATTTATCGCTTTGTTGATGCTACAGCGACATGGAGTTTTGTTGGCCGGCCTAACTTTACAGGTAATCGTATTGGCACGCCCAAAACATGGGTATTCCAATTATCGGCGGATGCTGAAAAAATCTATATTGGTGTGAGTGATGTTTCTTATCCAAACTCAATTTGGGAATTCGATATAGCGACAGGTGCGACTTCAGAGTTAGCGAAAGTAAGCGAGCTTGATTCAACGGCAAGTACACAGGCCTTTATTACCGGCTTTGATTCTTGGGATGATAAAGGTAACTTCTATTTCTCGAGCTTCTCTATGTATAACAACGTTAACGTCTATATGCTTGGCGTTAACCCTGTTCGTATAAAAGCGGCTAATGATAGTAGCTTTGATTTAGTCGAAGTGAGCTCACAAAGCACAGGCAATGGCGCATCGATAAGCCGCACAGGCTCAACGAGTAATGCACTTGAAGTGCTATACGAAGTTAAACTGTTTGATGCCTTTGGAAAAAGACTCGATACCGTGATTGGTGTAACGACTATTAACGCAGGGCAATCTGCGATTGTGTTAAATGCGTCGAGTATGGGATTACCATCGGCATCGACTTATGCTTATTCAGAATTTGGGCTTGTCGCTGATGGTAATGATTATGTGCTGGGTGATGATGTTGAGATTATATTGCCATAAGACTAATTAGAGGAGCTGCTGTTGAAGGATACACTTCTGATCTAATTATGATGGTTTTTTATGCGTGGTTATTTGCTTAAGCACCTCATGTAAGAAACAGCAGTGCTTCTTGGATCACAGGTGTGCTGATAGCTTGAGATTTGGTCTTGGGATTTATGGTCAAGGGATTGTCGGGAGTGGCCCGACAGCCAGTAACTTTTTGTCTACAGCAACAAAAAGTCACCAAAAAATGCCGTAAGCTTAACGGCGAAGCTTAACCACGACGGG
>JABIQF010000077.1 GCA_018668095.1 Cellvibrionales bacterium | reverse complement strand
CTATCTATAACGACTTTGGAAACGCCTACCTGAGAAGGTATTTTGTACATGGTGTCTAACAATACTGACTCGAGTATGGAGCGAAGACCACGGGCACCTGTTTTACGTACCATGGCGCGTGTCGCAATTGAACGCAAAGCGTCTTCGCGAAAATCAATATCAACACCTTCCATTTCAAATAATTTCGCGTACTGGCGAGTCAACGAATTTTTCGGCTCTGTCAAAATACGCACTAAGGCATCTTGATCAAGCTCTTCGAGTGTCGCAATAACCGGTAAACGGCCTACAAACTCAGGGATTAAACCGTAACGTACTAGATCTTCTGGCTCAAGATCTTGCAGTACTTCACCAAAGTTCTTTTTCTTATCTTTACTTTTTACTTCGGCGTTAAAACCAATTCCGCTTTTCTCAGAACGATCACGAATGACTTTATCAAGACCTGCAAACGCACCACCACAAATAAACAGAATGTTAGAGGTATCAACTTGTAAGAATTCTTGCTGCGGATGCTTGCGGCCACCTTGTGGTGGGACCGAGGCAACCGTGCCTTCGATTAATTTTAGTAAGGCTTGCTGAACACCCTCACCCGATACATCACGAGTAATCGATGGGTTATCAGACTTTCTAGAAATCTTGTCAATTTCATCGATATAAACAATACCAACTTGCGCTTTCTCTACATCGTAGTCACATTTCTGCAGCAACTTCTGAATAATATTTTCAACATCTTCACCCACATAACCGGCTTCGGTTAACGTTGTGGCGTCAGCAATAGTGAATGGCACATCTAACAATCGCGCCAAGGTTTCAGCCAACAGTGTTTTACCACTACCCGTTGGACCAACAAGCAAGATATTGCTTTTACCCAGCTCAATGCCTTCTTTCTCTTCGCTATCATGACGAAGACGTTTGTAATGATTGTATACCGCTACAGCCAGCACTTTTTTAGCACGCTGTTGACCAATAACATATTCATCAAGGATATTGTCGATTTCTACAGGCGTTGGAAGCTTATCTTGGCCACCTTCAGATGTGCTCTCTTGAACTTCTTCACGAATGATATCGTTACAAAGGTCAACGCATTCATCGCAAATAAACACCGAGGGTCCGGCAATCAACTTGCGCACTTCATGCTGGCTTTTGCCACAAAACGAACAGTAAAGCAGTTTTCCGCTATCGCCTTCTTTGCTGTTATCAGTCATGGAATGTTAACCTCACACCTTAAATATGTATTTGAATCAAATTCGTTTTATCGATCCTCATACCCTTAAGTTCTAACAAGGCAGGAAGAACAACTGTTATTGACACCCTTTATACGAAAATGCTCCGCTTTTTAAAAGGCTTTTCTTCTCTTAATAACTTTAGCACTAGTATGGATAATAGTTAGTGATAGCGCCATTATTGCGAACATCCGAGGCAAAAATTGAAATAGATACAACAGACGCGATAAAGGATGCTACTTTTTATAATTAAAAGCTTGGTAAAGCTTGATAAATCAGCCACTTAAAACCAATGTTCCATGCCCTATATACGGCATTAGAACGTCCACGGATTGTTTTATTATTCAACAAGCCCGCAAAAATAGGCTTACCAATGGCAAGCCTTGCTAAAAGGCTAACTCAAGTGCTTAAGACTTGACTGTTTCAGCTTCGCGAACACCTAATACTTCATCGACTAAGCCATATTCTTTGGCTGTTAACGCATCCATAAAGTTATCACGTTCAGTATCACGCTCAATGGTTTCCATTGATTGACCTGTATGCTCGGCCATTAAACGATTCAATTTTTCGCGGATAATTAAAATTTCTTTGGCTTGAATATCGATATCGGTTGCCTGACCTTGAGCACCACCACTCGGCTGGTGAATCATGACGCGAGAGTTTGGCTGACAAAAGCGCTTACCTTTGGTACCGCCCGATAATAAAAATGCACCCATGCTGGCCGCTTGACCGAGACAAACCGTGCTGACATCTGGCTTAATGAATTGCATAGTGTCGTAGATAGCAAGACCGGCTGTTACCGCTCCGCCGGGTGAATTGATATACAAGCTAATATCTTTATCAGGGTTCTCAGATTCTAAGAACAGCAACTGAGCAACAATAAGGTTGGCCATATTGTCTTCAACGGGCCCAACCACAAAAATAACGCGCTCTTTTAATAACCGTGAATAGATATCATAAGATCGCTCACCCCTGGCTGTTTGCTCCACTACCATGGGAACTAATCCCAGATTTTTAATCGCTTCGCTACCATTTGTTTCGATCAATTTTTGTACTCCTAACAAGGTTATCAATTTGTCGATATTTATATTTTGTCTATTCTGCCGCCCCTTCAATTTATGAGGGGGCATAATCAAAAAAACGACTACACCTTCACAAGTGTAGTCGCTTAGATACTGCTATGCTAAGCAATTTCTGCAAATAAGCCAAGGATAATCCGGCTTAATTTGCACCTGCTTGAGACGTTTGTACAACATCGTCATAAGAGCTGACTTTTTCTGTGACCTGTGCAACTTCAAGCACCTTTTCAACGACGGTTTTTTCAACCAACATTAATTGCACTTGCTGCATACGTGACTCATCACCCATATAGTGCTTTTTAACTTCTTCAGGGTCATCATATGATGCGGCTAAATCATCAACAAAAGCGATTAGCTTTTCACGATCAGGCTTCACTTCAAAATGCTCAACCGCTTGGCTTAAAATAACACCTAGCGCTACACGCTTACGCGCTTGCTCTTCAAACAAAGTATCGGGCAATAAAGACATATCAAAATTTTCGGCAGCCGCACCAAACTGAGCCAATGACTGCTGACGTAAAGCAACAACTTCTTCTGCAATCATAGCGGCAGGCAAGTCGACTTTATTGTTCTCATACAAGCCATCCATCACTTGCTGCTTAGTGTGACGCTCTACGGCATCTGCTAGCTGACGTGTCATGTTGTCTTTAACGTTAGATTTAAAGTCATCAAGTCCGCCTTCAACGTCGAATTTCGCAAAAAACTCGGCATCCATTTCTGGCAGTTTCTTCTCGCTAACGGTATTAACAGTCACGGTAAAGACGACAGCAGCACCTTTAAGGTCTTCTGCATGATAGTCATCAGGGAAGTTAAGGTTTAAAACCACTTCTTCACCGGCTTTCGCGCCTTCTAATCCAGCTTCAAAACCCTCGATCATGCGTTTTGAGCCTAATTCTAAATCTGTACCTTCAGCGCTTCCGCCCTCAAAGGCTTCACCGTCTTTAGTACCAGCAAAATCAATATTCAATTGGTCGCCATTGGCAGCAACACGCTCTACGGTTTCCCAAGTGGCTTGTTGATCAAGCAACTTATCAATCATGCCTTGAACATCATCATCTTTAATTTCTGACTTCAAGGTTTCAACTTCAATAGCGGCGCAATCGGCAAGCTCAACTTCAGGATAGACTTCAAAGGTCGCTACGAATTCAAAATCTTGACCTTCTAGATTTTTAGTAGGCACAATCGAAGGCTGACCCACAGGGCGTAACTCTTCTTGCATAACGGCTTTTTGGAAAGACTGGTTAGCCAGTTCGCTTAATACTTCAGCACGAATAGAGTCACCGAAACGCTGCTTAACAACTTTACGCGGCACTTTTCCTGGACGGAAACCATCCAAACGAATTTTCTTTGCTGAACTACTAATGCGACTATTCACTTCAGTATCAATTTGCTCAGCCGGAATGGCTACGGTTATTTTACGCTCTAGCCCTTCTGTCGCTTCGACGGAAACCTGCATGGATTTTACCTCTATCGTCATTTTAATCCGATCACTGAGAATAATTGAAAGTAATCATCAGAGATTCGAATGTCTATTTGGGTTGTTGAGTTATTTGCTGAGCAACTTTTATTGGCTTAAGTTTTATTGGCTTAAGAGGCGCTTATCGATACAGGGTTAAAGACGTCGGTCAATGAATCTGGAGCCTTCCTTTAACCTTATAGATTCACCAATCAATAAAAGTTATTTATTATGGTGCGGACGGAGAGACTCGAACTCTCACGGGTTGCCCCACTGGAACCTAAATCCAGCGCGTATACCAATTTCGCCACGTCCGCAAAGTCGGCTGGATAATACCAGCCATTTGCTACTTACAAGGTCGTACTTCTATCTTTTTGTCAGAACCCATTGTTGCCTAAGACAACTAGCCACTAGAGCAGCAAATTGTTCAGCCTGCCAAAAAAGGATGCGGATTCTCCCATACTTAGGCAGCATTGATCAACCATTCCTGAGCAAAGAAACGCTATATTCGCTTGTTTAGGAAAATTTATTCGCTAAAATTCGATTTTAGGGCGTCAAACATCACTTTTGGCCGCTTGGGAAGGCTTTTAAGCCTACCAGCTCTACTTGCTCGACGCTGAAACAATCTGACCGAAAACTCATGCCGACTATCAATTTAAGCAAGCAACACAGCAAAAGCCCCAGTGAGATTCACGCACTTACCGAACAATTAGCCCAGTTGTTACAGCAGAAATTTCAGATTAAGCCTCAAAGGGATAACGATACATTAACATTTAAGCGTTTGGATATGACAGGCAAGCTATGCCTGCTACCCAATGAAATCGTTGTCACGATCAAAACAGGCTTATTGACCGGAGCACTAACCCCAATTATTGAAGCCGAACTTAAGCAAACATTGGATAAATATTTAACTTAAGT
>JABIQF010000282.1 GCA_018668095.1 Cellvibrionales bacterium | reverse complement strand
CCTTACAAATAATAGAGACAGCTTCGACGACAACATCCACTGCAGTAATAGCGGGCTTTGGTAACTACTATGGAAGTCACGATCCATTAGCAGCCGATATTGCAGAGTGTTTATTAGATGTTGAAGGTGACTGGAAGCACCTGCAATGGGCAAAGAAATTTTCAGGCGCTTTAAATGCAGCTAATAACGAATGGCATTGGCTGCGTGAAGGTATTTTTGCTGCTGTATGTTGTGACCTTAATATTCCTAAAGTAATGGCTGCCGCGCTTTATCAATTATGCCATGCGCCAGGATTAATCGCGCATGGATTTGAGCATGCAGGTAGTCCGACAACAGTACTTCCATTTGTAAGCGATGATGATTATGAAATTAACTGAGCAAGCGTTACAGGCCTCACTCGATAAACATCGAGATAAATTAATTGAGCGCAATGGCGGGTGGGTTGTCGGTGATGGTGTTTTTTCTCACGGGCAAAATTTATTGCAGGGCTTGCTGGGTAATAAATCTTACTTTCATTTATTGATATTAAATGCCACTGGTGAGTTCCCTGAAGATAAATTATGTCAATGGTTGGAGGCGAGCTTTATTTGTCTGAGCTGGCCGGACCCACGTATTTGGTGCAACACGATTGGAGCTTATGGTGGCAGCGCACGTGCTACCGTTTTGGCGTCAACCGTCGCGGGAATTTTGGGGAGTGATTCATCAATGTATGGCACCGGCTTTTATCCTGTGCTGGTTAAATATTTAGAAGAGATGCTCATGCTGCATAAGCAAGGTATGAGTGCAGAAGAAATTGTCGATCAAGAAGTGGCGAAAACTAAGGGTAAAGTGAAGATGCTTGGCTTTGCTCGGCCTATTGCCAAAGGTGATGAGCGGGTTGTCGAAATGCTCGCCTATGCAAAAAAATTAGAGTTCGGTAATGGTAAATATATAACGCTAGCGTTAGAGATAGAAAGATACTTGCTAGAAAAATACGATGAGAGTTTAAATATTGGTGGCTATATTGCCTGTTTTCTTCTTGATCAAAATTTTAATGCGCAGCAGATTTATAATTTGTTGGCTATTTATGTAAACAGTGGGATTACTGCTTGTTATCAAGCGGAGCTTGAAAAAGATGAGGGTCACTTCTTACCTATGCGTTGTGACGATATTGAATACACAGGCCCTAAAGCCCGTGAGCTGCCAGCAGAGTAGGATTGTATTAAGGTTTTTAACGATGTGTTTGTGGGGAATGAATATAAAAAAAGCTTATGAGAGATAAGCTAAAAATATTTAAAAAAAGACTAGCTAATTTTTTTAGCTTTATGCATTTCAATTAATTCATCGATAGGCGCAGGCTTAGCAATTTCATAACCTTGAAATGAATCAACTTCTAATACTCTAAGTACTTCAAGTATCGATTGGTTTTCAACATACTCTGCAATAGTCTTTAACCCCATTACATGGCCAACTTCGTTAATTGATTTTACCATGGCCATATCAATCGGGTCATGCAAAATATCTTTTATAAATAAGCCATCAATTTTTAAAATATCGACAGGCAATTTCTTTAAGTAAGCAAATGAAGACATGCCACTACCAAAATCGTCCAATGCAAACTTGCAGCCTAAATCTTTCATTGCGCTAATAAACTCTCCGGCGCGAATAAAGTTAGATACTGCTGCCGTTTCAGTTATTTCAAAACAGATTTTATCAGGGCTCACTTTTGAGTCTTTAAAGCAGCCGGTAATGAAATCAGTAAAGCTGTCTTCACAAATTGATAAGCCAGATAAGTTCACCGACATATATTCGATTTGATCGATAACATGAGGATTTTCGGCTAACCAACGCAGGGTTTCTTTCACTACCCAGCGGTCAACATTAGGCGTTAGGTTGTAGCGTTCTGCCGCATTCAAATGAGGGCCAGGAGCAAGCAACTTGCCGTCTTCACCTTGTATGCGCAATAAGACTTCAAAGCTGTCTTTGCCGCCTTCAGTGCCATTCATAATGCGCTGTTGAAAAAGACAGGTGCGATTATTTTTAATCGCATCCATTAATTCTGTGGCGAGCAATACCTCTGTGCGTTTTTCGTAGAGCTCTTCATCTTGGCCGCTATAACTAGCAACACGATTTTTTCCGCGCTCTTTAGCTT
>JABIQF010000072.1 GCA_018668095.1 Cellvibrionales bacterium | reverse complement strand
CCGTTTGCCAAATTTCTTCGGTGATATAAGGCATTATAGGGTGGGCTAAACGCAAAATAGTTTCTAACACACGAACTAAAGTGCGTCTCGTACCTATAAGTTGCGCTTCGCTGGCATTCTCATCAGTCAGTAACGATTTTGATAATTCAAGATACCAATCGCAGTATTGATTCCAAATAAAGTCATAAAGCGCTTGGCTAGCGAGGTCAAAACGGTATTCGTCAAAGTGTTTGCGAATATCCGTTTCGGCATGTTGTAGCTTGCTGATAATCCAGCGATCGGCTAACGATAATTCATAGTCAGATTCAGTAGCGCTTTCTCCGCAGTCTTTATCTTCGATGTTCATTAAGACATAGCGAGCGGCATTCCATATTTTGTTACAGAAGTTACGGTAGCCTTCTAAGCGGTTCATGTCCCAGTTGATGTCTCGACCCGTTGAGGCGAGAGCGGCCAGGGTGAATCGCAATGCATCGGTACCGTGTGCAGCGATACCTTCGGGAAATTCTTTTTGCGTGCGCTTGCCAATTTTTTCTTGCTGCTTTGGCTGCATCATATTGCCAGTACGTTTGGCTAATAAGTCATCCAGTGAAATACCATCAATCATGTCCAAGGGGTCAAGCACATTGCCCTTAGATTTAGACATTTTCTGTCCTTGCTCATCACGAATCAGTCCGGTGACATAGACGGTTTTAAATGGCACTTGTGGCTTGCCGTCTTCATCTTTCATAAAGTGCATAGTCATCATCATCATTCGGGCAACCCAAAAGAAAATAATGTCAAAACCGGTAACTAATACGCTGGTAGGGTGAAATAATTTTAAACGTTCAGTTGTTTCTGGCCAGCCTAAGGTTGCAAAGCTCCAAAGTGCCGAGCTGAACCAAGTGTCGAGCACGTCGTTATCTTGAGATAGCGCAATATCGTTAGAGAGTGCATGTTTTTGTCTAACATCGGCTTCATCACGGCCTACATAAACATTGCCTTGTTGGTCATACCAAGCAGGGATGCGATGTCCCCACCAAAGTTGGCGTGAGATACACCAGTCTTGAATATCACGCATCCATGAAAAATACATGTTTTCATATTGCTTGGGCACAAATTCAACCGAGCCATTTTCTACTGCTTCAATAGCGGGTTTTGCCAGCGTTTTTGCATCGACATACCATTGGTCGGTTAGCATCGGTTCAATAACGACATTGCTGCGGTCGCCATAAGGCACTGATAAATCATGCGGTTTGATTTCGTCAAGTAGGCCAAGTGCTTCGATATCGGCAAGCACGGCTTTTCTCGCGGCAAAGCGATCGAGCCCTGCATAGTTTTCAGGAAGGCTGCCATCGTATTGGTCTGATACTTTGCCTTCGCTGTCGAACACTTCGGCTATGCTGCGAATAGCGCCGTCGCGGGTAAGGATATTAATTAACGCGAGCTGATTGCGCTTGCCGACTTCATAGTCATTGAAATCATGAGCAGGGGTTATTTTGACGCAACCTGTGCCTTTTTCCATATCGGCATGATCATCGCCAATAATAGGAATGCGACGATTCACTAACGGGAGCAGTAAGTGTTTGCCAATAAGGTCTTGATAGCGAGGGTCATTAGGATTAACCGCAACGCCGCTATCACCGAGTAATGTTTCTGGGCGCGTGGTAGCAACCACTAAATAGTCTTTGCCATCGGCAGTGAGGGCGCCATCGGCAAGTGGGTAGCGTAAATGCCACATGCTGCCTTTTACGTCTTTGTTTTCAACTTCAAGATCAGAAATAGCTGTTTGTAATTTAGGATCCCAGTTTACGAGGCGCTTGCCACGATAAATGAGTTTTTGTTCATGCAGTTGAATAAAGGCTTCTTGAACGGCGGCATAAAAGCCATCGTCCATAGTAAAGCGTTCAGTCGGCCAGTCGACGGAGTTGCCGAGTCTGCGCATTTGTTGAGTTATCGTGCCACCTGATGATTCTTTCCATTCCCAAATTTTATCAATGAAGGCATCGCGGCCTAAATCGTGGCGGGTTTGATTGCTTTCGGCGGCGAGTTTTCTTTCAACCACCATTTGCGTGGCGATGCCGGCATGGTCGGT
>JABIQF010000203.1 GCA_018668095.1 Cellvibrionales bacterium | reverse complement strand
TCTCTAACTCTCTAACTCTCTAACTCTCTAACTAATTCTCTAACCCTATATCTAATTCTCTAACTCTCTAACTATCAGAATGAGCATCCAAGGAATGCTTTAATCGCTGCTGCCGTGCTTGCACTTGCATAATATGACGTGCAATCACTTGTTCATCTAGGTCGGGAAGGCCTTCAAAAGCACAAGACATATGATAACCACCATCAATTGCACGGTGACAAGCAACAATTCGGATGTAAGCGGCAAAACCTATAAGCGTTTGGTGAAACCAAATTTTTACCGCATGTAGACTGTCAGCTTCTAACTCAGTTGGATAATTAAAGCCTATACCGCCCTCGCTAATATCGACAGACTGCAAATCTGCTTCGCTGCCCACTAATGTCGAGGCAACAGCATTGCCGACACCTTCAATCTTTTTGTTGATCGCTTGGAGGTAGAGCGCAATTTCAGGCGTTTTTTCATGGATACTGCGAAAAACACTGCCATTATCTGTATCAATGCCGCGTAACTCACGCATAAGACGAAATGCCTCTGACTCAACAAAACAGGCTTCAGCCGGCTTGTCTTTAATATCATCAGCATTCACGGACGTTAGGTCGAGAATGGCGGTATCATCGATACGGTAGAGCTGACGGCGCTCATCCTGTTCAGTTGGGTTATTATTGCTTGTTGAGTCCATAGAATTATCTATTGCCGTTAAATTAAAGCCTAATAAGACTTTCAGTTTAGTATACTAACGACTTAAATTCACGGTGCATAAGCAGTTGTTCAATCCTAGCTGTCCAATGTGCAAAATGTGATCGAATTCTCAATATATGGCCAACCATTAGGATTGCCCTTAGTTTATGTATTTAGCGTATTTTCAGAAATCAAAAACGGATAGCAAAGCGTTAGGCCGTGCTGGAATGCTTGAGTCAATATGATGCCTCGATCTTTCCCATTATTCGTCGCTTTACGCTATGGCATTCCCGCTAGAGGAACAGGCACATCAGGCTTTCTAAGCGCGGTGTCTTTATTAGGTCTCTCATTAGGCGTCTTTGCTTTAATTGTGGTTGTTAGCGTCATGAATGGCTTTGAGCGTGAACTACAAAGCCGCTTACTCTCTTTGCTGCCTCATGTGCAACTTCTAAGTCCTGATATATCAAATAACATAAAGGATGATAACAACACGCAAAAGACTGATTGGCGAATCATCCGAAACGAGCTTTTAAAGCATCCTGATGTCATTGGTGCAGCGCCTTATGTTGAAACAACGGTTATGCTCAGTGCCAACCAACGCTTTCATAGCGCCACGCTTACTGGAATTAATATTGCAAGCGAGCAGAGCGTTTCGGTGCTGCATCAGCATATTATTGCCGGCGATATTAATCGCTTAACCGATACCCGTTACGGCATAGTGATAGGGCGCTTATTAGCAAAACAGCTCGGTGTCATTCCAGGTGACAAACTCAATATCATTATGCCCAAAGTCAGTATTACGCCACTGGGTCCGGTAACGCGTCAAAAACGTTTTGAAGTAGTTGCTGTGTTTGAGGTGGGAGCAGAGTTAGATCAGAATTTAATAATGACTAATATCGAGACTAGCCAAAAACTGTTGGCCAAGGGCAACACTATGACTGGACTACGTATTGCGGTTAATGATCAATTTAAATCAATAAGCATTAGTGATTCACTGAGTACCCAGCTAGCTAGCAAACAGTTTTTTACTAGCCCGCCACGTTTTATAGATTGGCGAGAAAAAAACAGCAGTTTATTTAGAGCCATTTTCATGGAAAAGATCATGATCTTTGTACTGCTTATGTCTGTGGTTGCGGTCGCCTCATTTAATATTGTATCGATTATCTTAATGACGGTAACGGACAAACGCAGTGATATAGCGGTTCTGCGAACCATGGGAGCCAGTGCTGGTGATATACGTCGATTATTTATTCTGCAAGGTTTATTGATTGGTGTAATGGGAACCACTACCGGCGTCTTACTGGCTCTATTAGTCGCTCCCAATATTGGTAGCCTATTACAAACAATCGAATCGTTAAGTGGCTGGCAGCTCTTTGATCCAAGCGTTTACTTTATTCCGTTTTTACCCTCTGAGTTAAGAACCGCCGACGTTGTTATCGTTAGCAGCGCAGCCATTTTAATTAGTTTATTAGCGACACTTTATCCCGCGGCTAAAGCGGCACGTATTGAACCCGCCGAAGCACTGGCTTACGAGCATTAATTGGACGTTAGATGACGACTTCAACATCGACAATAGCATCAAATCAAACCGAATCATTATCGACGACTAATGACGTATTAGTTTGTACTGATCTTGGTAAGCATTATATAGAGGGTGAACAACAACTCACTATATTGGAGAATGTGGCGCTTAGGATTGCGCCAGCTGAACGAATTGCTATTGTAGGCGCATCAGGCTCAGGTAAAACCACATTACTTAATTTATTGGGTGGGTTAGACCAGCCAAGCACTGGCGATGTCACTATTCTCGGACAATCATTGTTATCGCTAAATGATCAAGACCTCTCTGACATGCGCAACAATACATTAGGTTTTGTTTATCAATTTCATCATCTGCTTCCCGAATTTACGGCATTAGAAAACGTGCTAATGCCACTCATGATTGCACGAAAAAACAAACAGCAATCTATTCAGCGAGCCACTGAGCTTTTAGACTCAGTAGGGCTCTCTAAGCGCGTTCAACACCGACCTTCCGCGCTGTCTGGCGGAGAGCGTCAACGTGTCGCAATAGCACGCGCACTGGCAAACAATCCAGCCTGCGTGTTAATGGATGAACCTACGGGTAACTTAGATCGTCAAGCCTCAGACAGTATTGAGCGATTAATGGATGATTTATCTCAGCAATTAAATACGGCGTTTGTTGTGGTAACACATGATCAAAACGTTGCCGCAAGAATGGACAGCATTTATTGTTTAGAAGCCTGTAAGCTCGAGCGACAAGCGTGACGAATCAAGTAGATCTCTCAGCTTCAAATACAACATCCAATGCTTCTGAGCATTTTGGCAATACCAGCGTTTTTTTAGGTTGGCGTTTTTTTGCTGGACGAGAACGTAACGCTTTAGTGTCTTTTATTTCATCCGTTTCTATTGCCGGACTTAGTCTAGCTATCGCTCTACTTATCGTCGTGCTATCGGTCATGAATGGTTTCGAAAAAGAGTTTCGCGATCGCATACTAGGCTTAGCGCCACATGCCACACTTTGGTTTGCGGCTCCCATTAATGACTGGCAAGTAATAGTGAATCAATTGGATGCTGAAGCCGATGTTATTCGTGCTCAGCCCATCATAGAGTTTAAAGCCATGGCCGTGGCCGCTAATCGAGTTCAACCTGTACTTATTCAAGGTGTCGATTACCGCAAGGTCAGCGACTTAATGAAAGCTTACTTAGGCTCAAATCAGCAAGCTGAAGACTCTAAACCTCCAGCTGAAGACTCTATAAACCAAGCCATAAATCTACCCGAAAAAAACCTCGTATTAGGGAAGGGCGTAGCCGATCAGTTAGGACTGTTGCCCGGTGACAAGTTGCGTTTAATGGTGCCCGATAGCACAGCCAATAATGTTTCAAACTTTAATGCGGCAAGCAGCGCCGTCAGTCATTCCTTTATTTTAAGCGACACCTTAATTACCGGCACTGAAATCGATAATGGTATTGGTTTAATTAATCTCAGTGATGCCGCTCGCATCACTCAACTGGGCGGGCAAATTCAAGGTATTCAATTACAGGTGGTCGATATATTCGAAGCGAGACGAATAGCGACTCACCTAGCAATTAACCATCAGCTT
>JABIQF010000182.1 GCA_018668095.1 Cellvibrionales bacterium | reverse complement strand
CTTATTAAAAAAGCGTGCTCTTAACTAAAATGTATATCGTGCGGTTATGCCACCATTTCTAGGCTCGCCAGATTGTGTATATAAATTATTAGTATAACTATCACGAGGGTCGTTGCCCCAATAAAGACCTTGGACTGGATGGGCTTCGTCAAGCATATTTCTTATCCAAAAGGTTAACTGCAATGGACCATTGGCATATTCTATACTGGCGTGTAATAAGTTGGTATTGCCAGATTCTTCACTAAAGTAATATGCAAACTGGTAGCTATCTCTACCTTCCAATTGTACTGATCCCGACAGAGTGTCGGACAAGCGGGTATTGATTGCGAGATGGTATTGATAACTTGCCGCACGAGGTTGATCTTTTTCTTCGATAGAAATAAATGAAAACTGATCAAAGTCATAGACGCGTAGCTGGTTAATCGATGTGTCAATATAAGAGATATTGCCAGTTACGTTGATTGTATCATTGGCCTGCCAGTCAATCTGAATTTCCGCGCCATTGCTTTCTGCGTTGTCAGCGTTGTCCTGATAACCAACGAAAAGAAATGAGGTAATGGCATCATACAAAAAGGTTTCGAACTGTGGATTATTGCGTTTATTGTAAAAGACATTGGCTTTTACAGAGATGCTGTTGTCAAGTAAGCGACTATTAATTCCCAATTCGATGTTGGTTAGTGATTCGCTTTCAAAGCGCAGACGGTTTTCTAGCTCAGTACGAAAAAGCGGATCAATTGCGCCAATATTGCTGCTAGCATCGGTATTCACGCCACCTGCTTTATTACCGCGGGATATCAGCGCGAATATATTTCCATTATCAGAAAAATCGAATCGTAGCCCTGCGTCGAGTGACCATAGGTCATCTCTTGAGTCAGAGCGGGTTAGGTCAGAGTCATTATAGTCATCAGAGAAGTTTTCAAAGCGCGCGCCCAAATTTGCCTGTAGTTGATCGCTAAGCTGTGGGGTCCATTGCGCATAAGTCGCATAACGTTTGCTATCGTAGCTGCTTTTTAGTGCCAGAGGGTAGGTGCCTGTTCGGTTGCGATCAAGTTCCGACTGACGATCTTGAGCATAGATCCCGAGTACTAGACTTTCGGTGATTACTCGAATATCGATTACGTATTCATCTTTGTCACGTTTATATTGATCAAATCCAGAAAAACCACCGAACGGGCAGCTACTTGTGACGCAAATACTAGGGTCGGTCCAGTCTTCATCAAATGCAAAAATGGTTTTTGCAGTTAAAAAGCTCAGTTTACTTTGCAAGCTAATAGCTTCGTTTATCTGGCTTGTACTCTTGATGGCGAAGGCTTTAATTTGTTGTTGATCTCGACCAGGGTTGTCACTAAATGTTGTGTTGTGCACATTCTCTAGAGAAAAAGCATCGTAACCATTATCATTTTTAACATGTAAAAGCGTTAGGTCAAGTTTGTTACTGCTATCGAGTTGCCAGTCAAGTTTTATACGTGCGCTGAGTTCATCTAGTTCGCCTGTATTATCAGAGCCAAGGAAGTCATTTTTAATATAGCCGTCGCTATTATATTGTTGCACTGCTATCCGACCATTAACATTGTCACTCAACGCTCCATGGTAGACGGCACCAAGCTGCCAAGCATCAAATTTTCCGATGCCGGTTTGTATATAGCCTCCGGTGGTTTTATCAGCGCCTGCTGAGATAATATTTATTGAGCCGGCTAGTGCGCTAGCGCCGAGCCGTGTACCTTGTGGGCCTCGTAATACTTCCACCTGCTCAGCGTCGAATAATAAACCCGCACCAAATAGGCCGTTCATTTCAATGCCGTCAATAATAAGCCCCACTGAGGGGTAGGCTTTAGGGTCAACGAATTGTTCAATATCACCGATGCCACGGATTTGTACAAACCGACCTCGCGAGGCACCACCAGAGAAGTTTGTATTGGGTGTAATGTTAAGTAATTGTTCGATATTTTGTGCATCGCGTGAGCTGACATCATTACTATTAAGGATGCTAGCGCTGCCGATAAAATTTAAAGTGTTAGTTTGGTCAAGCGTTGAGAAAATTGTGATTTCCTCGAGTTCAGGGCCGGCTTGTACTATGTTCGCGAGAGATAGGCAGGCGATTAGTTTAACCAGCCATATATGAATCGAGAATAGACGAGAGGAAGTGTATGCGATAATTGTAGGTAACATTCGAGTCTCCAAAAATATGAAAACCCGGTAGTGGAACGAGGGAAAGGTCGAGAGCTATAGTTATAGCTACTCTAGTAAAACTCCTATTCCTACGCCGGTACTAACCGGATCAGGTTCAAGGGTTCGCTAATGTGAAAAAAATCGTAGCATCTCAGGCTTTATAAAAAGCCACCCCTCAGGATGAGTGCATATTCTACTGAGCTAAAAGTCGATTGGCTAGTATTCATTGTTGCGAAATAATGACGACTGTTAGATCATGGCAACATGAGTTTACGTATAAAAATATTCAGTAAATGGAAATAAATTATGGGCAGTAAAATGCAATTACTTTTTCTTTGTACCGGCAACTCTTGCCGAAGCCAAATGGCAGAAGGGCTGGGTCGTCATTTTTGTGGCGATACTATTGAGTTCTTTTCTGCTGGCATAGAAAAACATGGCTTAAATCCTTTTGCGGTAAAAGCCATGGCTGAAATTGGAATAGATATTACTGGTCATACCAGTAATACATTGGCTGAATTAGATTCTGATAATTTGGATTATATTGTGACAGTGTGTGGCCATGCCGATGAAACTTGTCCTGTGTTGGCAACCAAGACGCAGCGTGTGCATAAAGGCTTTGATGATCCGCCAAAGTTAGCGGCGAATGCAGCAACGGATGAAGAGGCCATGGTGCCTTATCGACGGGTGCGTGATGAAATTAAAGCTTATATTTTAACGTTACCGGGTAGCCTAACAAGTTAGATAACGATTGACTGTCTAGGTTTATCAAATATCTAGATTTATCAGGCATCTAGGTTTATCAAGCATCATAGGCATTGACCGGCAGTTATAGAGGGCGCAGTTATTATTATGATAAAAAAAATTACTTTTGGTTTTCTGCTTCTTGTTATGTTGTTGGCCGGCTTTGTTGCGGTTAAAAGCCCCGGCGGTTTGTCAGGCTTTTGGCTAATGCTGTCAACGGTAACGGGATTAAATAAAGTAGAGGCATCTTCAGATGTCGCACAATCCTATCTGTATTTGCCCGAGGGCTTTACCGCCGATATTTTTGCCGATGGACTTAATGTGCCACGGATGATGGCTGTCACGCAAACCGATGACATTATCGTCAGCCTCGTTGATAGTGGAGAAGTGCTTCTATTAAGAGACCTTAATCAAGATGGGCAGGCCGAGAGCAAAACGATTTTACTGCAAGGGCTAACTAATCCCCAGGGTTTAGCGTTTGATGACGATTGGCTTTATGTTGCCGAGCGCCATCGTGTTATTCGCATTCGATACGATCACGTTAATGCAGTGACGATGGGTGAAGCAGAAACGGTGATTGATGACTTGCCTTTTGGCCATCCCCATCGTTCACATAATGCGAAAACTATTGGCATTTCTAACGACCGACAATTATATATGACAGTCGGTTCGCCCTGTAATGTGTGCGTGCCTGATGATCCCCGTTATTCTACTATTTTACGGTCAGATCTTGATGGCGCTAATGTTGAAATTTATGCCAGCGGTTTACGCAACAGTGTTGGTTTTGATTGGGCGCCGTGGTCGGACGAGCTCTATGCAACCGATAATGGCCGCGATATGCTCGGCGATGATTTCCCCCCTGATGAGCTAAACCTTATAGTTAGAGGAGGCTTTTATGGCTGGCCTTATTTGCATGGCGATAATGTACCTGACCCTGAATTTGGTGAGCCTGCTTTTCTTGATAAAAACCCCGAGATTCTCGCCTCGGCTCGATTACCCTCGTTTAAGTTTCGCGCCCATAATGCGCCGCTAGGTATACATTTTATAAAGTCGACTGACAATTTACCTAAAGCGTATTCTAAAACAGCATTAGTTGCTCTTCATGGTTCTTGGAATCGTTCTGAGCTAGACGGCTATAAAATACTATCGCTGCACTGGAATAGTGATGGCAGCATTAAAAGCCGTGATTTTATGACGGGCTTTTTGGGCGATAAAGGCATTGTTGGTCGGCCGGTCAGTATTGTTGAAAATACTGCGGGTCAGTTTTATATCACTGATGATCTAGGCGGTAGAATATACCGTATCACCTACACTCAACCGCACTAATGACCGCTTATTAACCTAATCAATACCGTTTGTTAAGGTGTTTACTGAGTCGCATATTTTTGCCAGCATGGTAGAATCGCCGGCCATCTCTCAGCTGCCCTGCTATTTACTAGGGTTAGTGTTATTGAGCAGGTGTTATAAATGTTAGTTAAATGTTGTTTTAGATTGTTAGGAGCCCTGTATTGGCCGTTAAATTCATTGAATCTTGTAAACTTCCCACGCGTTGGGGCGAGTTTGAGATGCATGGTTTTCAAGATACAGAAACGAAGAAAGAGCACGTTGCCTTAACTATGGGTAATGTAGCTTTGGATGCCCCCGTTTTAGGGCGCGTCCACTCTGAATGCCTAACAGGCGATGCCTTGTTCAGCTTGCGTTGTGATTGTGGTGCTCAGTTGCAACACGGTTTAGAGTCTATTGCGCAAGAAGGTCGAGGCGTATTGTTATATCTTAAACAAGAAGGTCGTGGCATAGGCCTGCTGAACAAAGTGAAGGCTTATAAATTGCAGGATGCTGGTGCCGATACGGTTGAAGCTAATGAGCACTTAGGCTTTGATGCGGATTTGCGTGATTATTCTATTTGCCAGTCTATCTTTGAGCATCTCGGCATTAGCCAATTACGATTAATGACTAACAATCCGGTTAAGGTTGCTGAGCTTGAGGCTTTGGGTGTAGAAGTGGTTGAACGCTTAGCGATTACGACAGGCCGTAATCGACATAATGAAAAATACCTTGCGACTAAAGCAGGTAAGTTAGGGCATTTTCTTTCTGACGATTAATGTCAATCTGGTTAATACTTACCGTCGAGCCATTGACCGTATTCCATTCTTTTTTTTTATCTATTTATTTTTTGAAGTTACCCGTTGCTAGGCAGTGATGCGAGTCGTTGGTTTATCGCTTGTTCTATACCGTCTTGATCGAGACCGCAGGCGGCTAATAATTCGCTGTGCTTACCGTGGTCAACAAAAATATCGGGTAGACCCAATTGTAATACCGGTATCACTTGGCCCGATTGATTTAAGTATTCGGTAACTGCACTACCAGCGCCGCCTTGAATACTGTTCTCTTCTAATGTGACTAATAAATCATGGCTCGCAGCTAGCGAATCAATTAATGCTTCATCAATCGGTTTTACAAAGCGCATATCGGCAACACTGAAATTCAGTTTTTCGGCGGCGCGTAAAGCGGCAGGCATTAAGGTGCCAAAATTTAATATTGCAACACGGCTGCCGCTGCGTTTTAAAACGCCTTTACCTATGGGCAGCGCTTGCATATCTTCTTCTATAACGGTGCCAGGACCAGTGCCGCGCGGATAGCGAATAGCCGCAGGGCCTTTAAATTGATAACCGGTATAGAGTAATTGTCGCGTTTCGTTTTCATCGGAAGGCGCCATCACTATCATATTGGGTATGCAGCGCAAGAATGATAAATCAAAGCTGCCAGCATGCGTTGGCCCGTCTTCGCCTACTAGGCCTGCGCGGTCAATACCAAAGGTTACGTCAAGATCTTGTAAGGCGACATCATGAATAAGCTGGTCATAAGCACGCTGTAAAAAAGTAGAGTAAATAGCGACAACGGGTTTTTTGCCTTCGCAGGCGAGTCCGGCTGCAACTGTTACAGCATGTTGTTCAGCAATAGCGACATCGTGATAGCGTTCAGGATATTGTTCAGCAAAATTCACCATGCCTGAGCCTTCACACATGGCAGGCGTAATCGCAATTAAGCTTTCATCTTGCGCGGCCATATCACAAAGCCATTGACCAAATATATCCTGATACTTAGGCTTTTTCGGTGCTTGAACGGCGTCAAGATTACTCGCTTTATTGGTATCGGGCTTTTCTATTTTATTAACGGCATGATAGCCAACCGGATCGGCTTCGGCAGGTGCAAAGCCTTTACCTTTAATGGTGCTAAGGTGTAATAAGCGTGGGCCTTTCATCAGTAACATATTGCGAAGAGTCGGTATTAACGACGATAAGTCGTTGCCATCAATAGGACCAATATAGTTAAAGCCTAACTCTTCAAATAATGTGCCTGGCGCGACCATGCCTTTCATATGTTCTTCGGTGCGAGCCGCTAGCTCCCAAGCCGGTGGAATTTTTGAGAGTACTTTTTTAGAGCCTTCACGTAAGTGTATATAGGTTTTACTTGCCCAAATTTTAGAAAAGTAGGTGGCTAGGCCGCCTGTATTTTTTGAAATCGACATTTGATTATCATTGAGGATAACCAGCATATTGGCTTCGGTCTCGGCGGCATGATTAAGGGCTTCAAACACCATGCCCGCTGTCATTGCGCCATCACCAATAACGGCTACCGATTGTCGTGGCGGC
This sequence comes from Cellvibrionales bacterium, assembly GCA_018668095.1. GTDB lineage: Bacteria > Pseudomonadota > Gammaproteobacteria > Pseudomonadales > UBA7434 > UBA7434. The sequence goes on along the minus strand of JABIQF010000182.1, from coordinate 8,651 downwards.
TCTTCACCTTTATGTGCCAGCGCCATTCCTAATGCAGCACTGATACTTGTGCTCGAATGGCCAACACCAAAGGTATCGTATTCGCTTTCTTTGCGTTTTGGGAAACCGGATAAGCCATCGGCCTGACGCATAGTATGCATGGCATCGCGTCTACCGGTTAATATTTTATGCGGGTAAGTTTGGTGGCCAACATCCCAGACCAATTTGTCGCGAGGCGTATCGAGTAAGTAATGTAATGCGACAGTCAGTTCAACCACGCCGAGTCCAGCGCCAAAATGTCCGCCCGATTGACCCACGCAGTAAAGTAAATGCTCACGAAGTTCATCAGCCAGTTGCGGAAGTTGATCTTCGCTTAATTGGCGAAGTGCCTCGGGCACAGGTGCTTGATCAAGCAGCGGTGTTTCAGGTCGCTGTTCAGGGAAGCGGTCGTATTGGCGTGGCTTAGTCATCTGGCTGTTAACACTTACGGTTGGTGAAAGATGAGCTTATCTCTTTTAATAAGCGTGAGATCAATTTTACCCCAGAAGGCGGTCTATTACTTGTCAATTACAGAGACCTTTTGCTATTAAAAGCATGATCTATTATCAAAACACCAGTATGTGCTGTTTTGACTATGGTTAATGGCTTAGCTTTAAAGTGAGCGTTGAATAATATAGCTTGCCAAAGAGCGAAGCAGATCGGCATTAGCGCCAAAGTCGGCAAGAGCGTCTAAGGCTTCATCGCAAAGAGACTGCGCTTTCGCTTTTGCTTCAGATAAACCCATAATGGCTGGATACGTAGGTTTATTTGCTGCAATATCAGTGCCTTGCGGCTTACCAGTCTGCTCTGAGCTGCCTTCAATATCGAGAATATCGTCTTGGACTTGAAAGGCGAGGCCTATGGCTTGAGCATAATGGCGTAACGCTTGAGCTTGCTCGCTATTACCACCGGCACATAGGCAACCCATATGGGTGGCGGCATCAATTAATGCGCCGGTTTTTAAGGCATGCATATTCACCAGCTCATCATAGGAGATACTCTGGTTTACGACAGCTAAGTCGATAGCTTGACCGCCCACCATGCCATTAGCACCCGAAGCGTTACTGAGTTCTCGGATAAGCGCGATACGTAATTCAGCGCTACCATCACCTTCATTTGCCAGCAGTTCAAAAGCCAATGTTTGCAGTGCATCGCCCGCCAAAATAGCGTTGGCTTCACCAAATTTGATATGACAGCTAGGTTTGCCACGACGTAAATCATCGTCGTCCATGGCGGGAAGGTCATCATGAATCAGGGAATAGCAGTGCACCAGTTCAATCGCGGCGGCGGCTGTATCTGTCATTGCCGCGCTTGGCGCATTATCGGCTTGGCAAGCCTTTGCGGCCATATAGACCAGCATCGCGCGAATACGTTTGCCGCCAGCCAATGAGCTATAAGCCAGCGCATCAACTAATGGCTGTGCCTGTGGGTTTTGACCAATACCTTGACTGTAATGCGCGAGTCTTGAGGCAAGGTAGTCTTCAAATATGGCTTTGTGACTGCTTAAAAAGCTAGCGAGTACATCACTCATCAGCGGCATCTATATCCATATCTTCAAGCGCAGCTTGGCCGCTTTTTTCGGTCAGTATTTTAACGGTTTGCTCAGCTTCGCTAAGGGCGGTTTGGCAGGCGCGTGTTAGCGCAATGCCTTCTTCAAATTGTTTGAGCGATTGTTCAAGGGTTAAATCGCCCGCTTCGAGCGCTTCAACAAGACTTTCGAGTTGCTCAAGTGATTGTTCAAAGTCAGGGGCTTTTTTGCTTTTGGCCATAAATCATACTGCCTGTTAATTTCAATCATCGGTTTTAGTGATAGAGCTTAGCGACTTAATAATCGCTATGAAGTGATGCAATAAGCGCAAGTGGCCATTAATTGATCAGCGGTATGAGTCGTTTGTTTCCAACAGCGATCTTATCAATTTTTGGCTTAATTTACAGTCTTGCTAGGCCAGCAATCGGCATTCCTTAAGGTTTCTCATTACTATTGCCACCTTCAGCGCAAAAGGCCTTGAGTTATCGTGTTATCTGCCGATTTAAAGCTAAACTAATAACAGATTTACGGAATTTAGGTTTCGGGGCAGGATGCTAAAAGTAGAGGCTGAAATTAGACGCTTTTGCTTAGTGAGAGGCTTGGAATACGTTAGCTAATAAATAATAGAAGCAGTTGAGGGGTCATCAGTGGATTTAGCAACATTACTTGGGATACTGGGCGCGTTCGGTATTATCGGCGGTGCAATGACCATGAGTGGCGGCATTGGCATTTTTGTCGATATTCCATCAATGCTAATTGTTTTGGTAGGCACCTTTTTTGTCGTACTTATGAAGTTCAACCTCTCTCAATTTTTGGGCTGTTTTAAAATTGCCGGTAAAGCCTTTATCTTCAAATTGGTTGATCCTGTCGATTTAATCGATGAAGTGGTTGAGCTGGCTGATGACGCGCGTAAAAATGGTTTGCTGTCATTAGAAGATAAAGAAGTCAGTGATGCTTTTTTGCAGTCCGGTATTCAGTTATTAGTCGATGGTCATGATCCTGAAGTGGTGCGCAGTTTACTCTACAAAGATATGAGCGAAACGCTTAAGCGGCATGAAGTAGGTTCAGCTATTTGGAAGCAAATGGGTGATACCGCACCCGCGATGGGAATGGTCGGCACCTTGATTGGTCTAGTTGCGATGTTAGCGAATATGTCTGACCCGGCTTCAATTGGTCCGGCAATGGCGGTTGCATTGTTAACTACATTATACGGTGCGATGCTGGGTAATATGGTGGCGCTGCCAATATCCGATAAAGTCGCGCTGCGAAGAAACGAAGAGAGCCGTATAAAAAATATGGTGATCGATGCCTTAATGGGAATACAAGCAGGGCAAAACCCTCGCGTTATTGATTCTATGCTGCGCAATTACTTACCCTCGGGTAAGCGTGTAATGGAAGGGACGGCATAACTTTGTTTGTTCATCATAAGATTCAATGTGTGCTGCATCTGAATATTATTTTTATATTCAAGTGCGCGTGCATGTTCAAGGTAAATAAAAATAATGTCAGCTGACGAACACGATTGTAAATGCCCCCCCGTCGGTGTGCCTGCGTATATGGCAACTTTTGCCGACTTAATGGCGCTGTTAATGTGCTTTTTTGTTTTACTGTTATCGTTTGCTGAAATGGATGTGCTTAAATTTAAGCGTCTAGCCGGTTCAATGCGAACCGCTTTTGGTGTTCAGCGCGTGGTTGAAGCTAACGAAATTCCTATGGGGACAAGTATTATTGCGCAGGAATTTAGTCCTGGTCGTCCAGAGCCGACACCCATCAATGACGTTAAGCAGCGCACCTCAGAACAAGATCAGCGTAATTTACAAGTACAGTGCACGCCTGATCAGCTTACCGAAGAAGTAACGCTTACCCAGAATCAATCAACAGCGCAAGATAAAGCCTTAGTTGATCAGTTAGCCGAGATGATAGAGGAGACGCGTCGTGATGCCGTTGATTTAGCCAATGCTTTGTCAACGCAGATAAAAAAAGGCGAAGTTGAGATAGAAACACGCGGCAGAGATATTACCGTTAGAATTAAAGAGCAGGGGTCTTTTGCATCGGGTTCGGCGCAATTGCGAGCTGGCTTTAAAGGTGTGTTGCATGATGTTCGTGATGTCTTATCAGGGAAAACGGGCGATATATTAGTACAAGGGCATACGGATAATATTGCTATATCAACATCACGATTTCGATCTAACTGGGAATTATCTACAGCGAGAGCAGTGAGTGTGGCACATGAGTTATTAACTGAACGGGTGTTGAATCCTCAGCGTTTAACCGTGAGCGGTTATAGTGATACGCGACCGTTAGTTGAAAATGACAGTAAAGAAAATAGAGCATTGAATCGACGTGTTGAAATTGTAGTTAGCCAAGGGCTTGATACTGATCTTCGTACGGAATTGAATAATCTTAAAGAAGGGAATCCGCTGTTATATCAAGATTTAGATGTTAAATTAACACCGCGCTTTGATATCCGCCCAGATGAAATTTTTTAATTCATTTTATCTCGTGCGCCAACTAAAAAAATAAAGTATTTATCTTCTCAAACCTTTCTAGACTTCCTATAATCGCTGTAAGTATTGCTACTAGAATTATATGCAGACAGGCTCAGTGTAATGAAAGATGATGACGATTTATTTCGACGACAAATAGACGGTGTGGTCCCTTTAAAAAAAGTTGACCGCAACGTAGTAAAAAAGCCATTAGTCGATGCCGATCAAAAATCTTATTTACGTCAGGCTGCGGTATCAAATACTCGTGCCGATGATTTTTCTCAAGACTTTACTTCCGTTTCAGATGATTATGTTGAAATGGTCCGCCCCCTTGATGTTTTAAGTTTTAAGCGTGCAGGCATACAAGACGGTGTGTTTCGTAAATTTCGCTTAGGAAAATATACTATTGAAGGGCACTTAGATTTACATCGCAAAACGGTTGCCGAAGCACGAATTGAAGTGCTGAGTTTTATTCGTGAGGCCATGACTTATGATCTTCGCACGGTTATGATTTTGCACGGCAAGGGCGAGCGTAACATTGAGCAGCCCGCTAAGTTAAAAAGTTATGTCGCTAAGTGGCTAAAAGAGATTCCCGATGTTATGGCTTATCACAGTGCACAGAAACAGCATGGCGGAACCGGTGCTGTGTATGTATTGTTAAAGAAGAGTGAGCGCTTAAAAGAAAAGAACCGAGAGGAACATGGTCAGCGAGGTTGAATACATGGCTAAGACAAAAGCTAGTCGCCTAATAAACCGTAATACCGTATTTTAATAATAATTTAGGCAGCGCAGTATCTAAGGCATTCAGTTGTTCACTTTTTAATTCTATAAAGGCTAGTTTTTCTTGCTGATAGTATTCAATGCGCGCTAATTTTTCACTCATGGCTTTAGCGTCTTCTTTTTCTTGCCAGCACTCAAGATGCAAATGCGCAGCGGGCAAATAAAAATCACAGCGACCCAGTTTAGTCTCGGCTAGTGCCCAGCGATAAGCATACACAACATTCATTAAATAAAGCCAGTTGCAGACATCATGATGTTCCTTGCTATCAGGTTGATGTCCATCTCGACTGTGCGTGGGCAAACTTATTTTTGAAAAATCCAAAGAGGTTTGCGGAGCACTTTTTTGTGTCGATGCAGCTTGGCTTGTTTGCATTGCTGTTTGTTCTGCGGCAGGTGTTAGCGTAATTTGTTCTAGCGCGCTTTGTAAGCTGTCATCGGCCAATATGCCTCGTGCCCACACGGTATAAGGTACGCCTGATTCATTATCTTCTTTTTCTATGCCGCCATGTTTCTTGCCACTCAGCGTAATGGTCCACCCTTTATGAAAACGTCTTTGCCAACCGAGTTCAGCTAATAAGGCATTGAAGCGATGCGAGCTAATATTGAATCTTGCCCCTAAGGCGGTCACTGACATAGGCAGGTCGAGCATTTCTTGAAAGATGCTGTGATCAATCAAGCTTTGTGGCCAGCCAATATACTCGCCGTATTTTTTGCTTTGAATGTACTCGCCGCCTTCAAATTCACCTTTGCCCGTTAACCGCCAATGATTGTCGACACGATCAATCCACGACTTTTCGGTTAGAAAGGTAAATAACGTTTTAGCAGGCAGGTCAAAATGCTTGGCTAATGCCGTTGTTGAAATCATAGTAGGGCTTGAATTACGTGAGGTACTCATAATCGATAACTCAATTCGTTAACGGTTTAACGACAACAAGAATAACGATAGCAAACAAAGCCAATACGGGGACTTCATTAAACCAGCGATAAAATGTATGAGAGCGAGGCTCTTCGCCTGCAACAAAGCGTTTGATATAGCGTCCACATTGAATGTGGTAAACCAATAATGCGGCGACTAAAACGATTTTGCACCAAAACCATGTTTGGCTAAAATAATAGTCGGTATTAAAACTCGTGAGCCAGGCACCAAAGCCAATAGACAGATAGGCGAACGGCGTAACAAATCGATACAGCTTTTGCTCCATCACTAAGAGGTGATCACGTGTCGGCTGATGCTCACTGATGGCGTGATAGACAAAGAGCCTGGGCAGGTAAAAAATGCCAGCAAACCAGCAAATAACAAAAATAATATGAAAGGCTTTTATCCAGAGCATTGCGCTAACTCGCATTGTCGATTGTGTGCACAGCTCAATTTGCTTCGCTGGGCGGTGGTTTTTGGTATTAGGGCTATCTTGTCATGGTAATGGAAAGAATGCACTTTTGTTTTAGTCTACAGGATCTTATCATCACTCTATAATAGATGCCCTCTATCTGAGAGGTCGGTCTATCTTCTATATATAGAAGGATGGATAGAAGAATAGATAGAAGGATAGAGCGAAACGAGTTGGGTGAAATGGCGCTATTAGCGGTGTATATCTCAATGTGAGGCGTTACAAGCATGAACCTATTGATTGAACAACAAGTGAGTGGATAAAACATTGGCAACGACTAATAACGATTCGATAAGAGTAGGTGTCATTGGCGCTACTGGTTATACCGGTTCAGAGTTGCTGCGATTACTGCTGCGTCATCCTCAAGTAGAATTGACGGTAGTGACGTCTCGATCGGAGGCGGGGGTGGCACTGTCTGATTATTGGCCTAACTTGCGTGGTGAGTGTGATCTATCTTTTACTGCCCCTAGTGCCAGCGAGTTAACAGCTGCTTGTGATTTGGTTTTCTTTGCTACACCGCATGCTGTCTCAATGCATATGATGCGTGAGTTAATGGCGATGGATGTTAGAGTCATCGATTTATCGGCTGATTTTCGCTTGCAAGATATTCCGCAGTGGGAGGCTTGGTATGGCGAAAAGCATGTCTGCCCTGAATTAGTCGAGCAAGCCGTTTACGGTTTGCCAGAAGTGAATCGTGACAATATTCGTGATGCTAAATTATTGGCCTGTCCTGGCTGTTACCCCACATCGGTGCAGTTAGGCTTTTTGCCATTGTTGGAAAATAATTTAATTCATACCGATAGCTTAATAGCGAACTCAGCTTCGGGGGTGAGTGGTGCCGGTAGACAAGCAAAAGTGGCGAATTTATTTTCTGAGATGAGTGATAACTATAAAGCTTATGCAGTAGCAGGGCATAGGCACCTTCCTGAAATTGAGCAAGGGTTGAATGCTGCCGCCGATACTGAAGTAACGCTCACATTTGTTCCGCATTTATTACCGATTATTCGAGGCATTCATTCGACGCTCTATTGTAAGCCTAAAGATATGAGTGTGGATTTTCAGGCGCTATTCGAGCAACGGTTTGCCAACGAGCCGTTTGTCGATGTGTTACCTGCCGGTGTTTATCCTGAAACGCGAAGCGTGAAAGGCACGAATCATTGTCGTATTAGCGTGCAGCCTGTCGACGGTTCAGAGATGTTAGTTATTCTCGTTGTCGAAGATAACCTCTTAAAAGGTGCCGCGGGTCAGGCAGTTCAGGCTATGAATATTATGTATCAGTGGGAAGAGACACTTGGCTTGCGCGATATTGCGCTAATGCCTTAGACCAGCGAATCTCTTAATGAATAATACTCGAACCATTGTCTTTAGGCTCAATCGTAGCAAAAAAATAGCGTTTGTTTGCGCCATTGTTTTTTCGTTAGTTCTGTTGATATTAGTCGGCTACTTTATTCATAGTGTAGGTATGGCCGATGGTCGTCAGGCCGTTGAGCAAAATAAATTAATTGCTGTTGAATTGGCTGAGTTACAAACCGTGCTTCGTGATGAGCAGCAGCGGGCGGTGACTGCCGAGAAGTCAGCAGAAATTGATCGTTTGGCTGCGGAGGCAGTGAGAAAAGAATTGCTGGGTTATCGCCATGAGCTTGCAGAGCTGCAAAGCAGTGTCGATTTCTATCGGGGTTTGATGGCGCCAGAAGAGCTGGATAAAGGCTTAGGCTTGTATGGTTTTCATGTCACTTACAATAAAAGAACGAATAGCTATGAATACAAGGCTTTAGTGACTCAGGCGGGTGCTAAAAACCGGCTTTTAAAAGGCACGTTCTCTATTCGCTTAATGGTTGAATCTAGCGATTCGAGTTCGAAAAATGCCATTAAAGCCTATGCGTTATCGGATTTACCGAGCTTTGTAGGAGAGTTACCTGCTAAGCTTCGTTTTCGTTTTTTCCAAACAATTGAGGGCTCATTCAAATTGCCCGATAATCTAACGCCTGTTAGCATGGCGGTAGAGCTAGAATCGACAGGTAAGGCAGCACAAAAAATCAATAAAACCTTTAACTGGCACGATCTTTTAGGAGCACACTAATGTTCAGCAGCAAATCGAAATCGACCGTTATCAGTAGTGAAAACACCACTTTAATCGCTAAAGGCACTGAAATTAGTGGGCAAATTAGCTTTACCGGCTGTTTAGAAATTGAGGGCGTTGTTCGCGGTAATATCGTGGTTGATGCTGGCTGTGACGTATCTCAAGTGCGCATACAGAATAGTGGTGAAGTGCATGGCGATGTTTGTGCTCCCATTGTTATCGTTAATGGCAACATCGAAGGCAATGTTTACTCCTCCAAACGGGTTGAAATGGCCGCTAATGCAGTGGTTTGTGGTGATGTTCATTATCAGATGATAGAAATGGTAAAGGGTGCGCAAATTAATGGCGGCCTGCTCTACACTAAAGATTCG
>JABIQF010000083.1 GCA_018668095.1 Cellvibrionales bacterium | reverse complement strand
GAGTGATGGATTATTTTCTGCAAATAACTCACTGAACGAAGGCGCTCGAAAAGCACGACCATATAGAAACTTCGTAGTTAGATTATGTGTGGTTGCCCAAACCAATGCGATACGTGGATTGACTGAATCACCAAACTGCGTAAATGTGTCATAACGAACACCTGCCGTTAATTCCCAATCATTGGCAATGGCCCATTCATTTTGAAGTGAAACGTAATAATGCTCGCGCTCTTCATCTCTAATATAAACCTCAGCTGTACCGCTCACATCGACAAGTGTTCCAAAGTCACTACCGAAGTTTTTGGTTTCACCGGCTTCAAATTCTTGACTTCGAAAACCAGCAGCTATTCTAATATTCATAGAACCACTCGTATGAGTGCTCACTATCTCACCGAAGGTTGTCTTTTCCAAATAACTAGGATTCCCGATAACACCATCGACGAAAGTAAATCCTGCAAAGTCGGCATTAGGAGGGAACAACACAAAATGCGCATCTAAATCCAAAACCGTAAACCCAAGATTACCGTTAAAGGTCCACGCCTTACCGAATTCAAGCGGCTTAATTAAAAAGTTAGATCCATAGTAATCGTTCTCATCGTAACCGGCAGGATCTAAAGCCTGCGCAGCTCCCGAACCAACCCCTGCATCTACTAAATTCCATGAAAAAGTATCAAGCTCCCAAATGGCCGTCGATATATTCAGTTTAGAGTTCCACATTTCATGGCGATTCTCTAATGGCCCAGGAGCAAAAGATGCAGCGGAATTTCCCACTAACGGAGAGGGCAATAATAATGATTGTGCGTCGTTGTTTATTAAACGGTCTCGATCACCATCATTACTTGCATAATCAATCGATAAATTCACATTAAGATCGCCAAACTGGCGACCCATTCGTAACCAAGCTTCTCTATTCTGAAAAGAACCCACGCGCGTTCCAACATCCCAACCATCAATACCCGAATGCGTTTTCGTCGTAACACTAATGACGCCTGCAAATGCATCGGCACCATAAACCGCCGAACCAGGTCCGCGAATCACCTCAATACGTTCAATATTGCTGACGGACAATTGATAGTTAAAAGGACGTGCGCCAGTAAACAACTGGGCCATACGAACACCATCAATTAACACTAAGACTTGTGGGTTTTGTCCAGTATGAATACCGCGAATAGAATAAATAGCGTCTTGACGGTTAAAGGAGCTAGAAACATGTAAACCAGGGACCATTTCGAGGGCCTGATCTAAAGTAAGCGCACCAGAATTTTTGATGTCTTGTTGAGTAATGACGGTGGCAACTGAAGGCGCAAATCTAACTTGCTTTGCCGTTCCCGTAGCGATACGAATCAGCTCTTCATCGTCATATAGGCCTGTTAATTCATCAATATCGTCTTCAATCTGCGCAAAGAGTATTGGGCAGTAAGCTACAACAAGTAAGGATATTAGTTTTATAGTATTCATTTTTTCAGCTCTCGTTTTACTTGGTTGAGCCTTCCTTGTCTGTCGTAGCTATGCGGTGATGTGCCATGCCACTATTACGCTCAATTCAATCGAACATTATGTAATCGACTGTATTTTCAATGCTTTAAAAAAATCTTTAGACTAAAACTATAGAACATTTTCTAAAAATCACACACAAAGCGGCTACAAGTTCTAAAAACTAACAGTTTTATTGCGTATGAATTATTAATGAGGAGAAAAACGGCCTTTATGTCGCGAGGAGTGGCCATCGGCCACAAACTCACCGCGACTATAAACTAGACAGATTAACTTCGTGCTTAGCATCTTGCAGAACGGTTAAGCGTGATTTCATAGGAGGAATTTCGTCACCATCAATTAAGACATCAAGTAATAAGGGCCCAGATAAACCCGCTAACTCATTATCATCAATATCACTAAGATCTTCCCAGCACTCGATAGTATGGGCTTTTACGCCAACCGAGCGTGCTAGTGCGGCAAAATCAACCGACGGTAAATCTGCACCTATTTCTTCGGCTTTATTCAAACGCTGACCATGCTTAACCATGCCCAAGGCTTTATCGTTCAAAATGACATAAATAACAGGCAGCTTATACTCTACCGCTACAGTGATTTCCTGTCCCGACATCAAATAAGCGCCGTCACCGGCAATACATACCACAGGCGACTTTCGATTACCTAGCGCCGCACCAATCACGGCACCAATAGCCCAGCCCATAGCACCAAAACCCATCGCAATAAAGAACGAGTCTGGCGATTTCAGGTGCATATAATGCGTTGCCCAGCTCCAAGCATTACCGGTCTCAATAAAGAAACGCGAATTGGATGCGCACTTTTTGACCAACTCATTCATTAAACGCTGTGGCTTAATCGGTAAAACATCGCAGAGAAGCTTTTCAGGATCACAAATATCAATGCGGGCAGGAATAAGATCATCAACTAACTGCTGGGTAGGCTCAATTGTTGTAGATTCAGGCATAGAGTAATTGCGATAAGCAATATATTTAGCATCTAAGCCGGTCACTAACTGACTAAATAAAGCGCGTAAATTGCCGTAAACATGCAAATAAGCCATAGGAGAGCGATCAAAACTCGCCACCGATGAAGCAACATGCACTAAACGATCATTTAATAATGCCTGCGTATCCCAGCCCGCCGTATCTAACTCATTAAAGCTGGTACCTACGGCCATCACTAGGTCAACAGTATCGTCAGTTAAAGCGCGCCTTGCACTATCATGACCGGCAAAGCCAAATACACCGCAATAACGCGGATGACCAGTCCCTATCCAACGCTTACCCGCTGGCGAAGTAACTATGTTGGCACCCACTAAATCGGCAAATTGCAAAATCTCAGTGGCCGCTTCACCACAATCTTCGCCAATAAAAATTGTGATACCACGCCCCTTAACGCGCGTAGCTTCTACCGCAGTTAACAGTGCATGGTAACTGCCGTCATCAACCGCAACAGGCTCACGTAAAAGCGTTGCTACATTAAAGCTAGCCGCGGCATTCGGTACAGGTAACGATAAAATATCGGCAGGAATACTTAAATGGACAGGGCCACGCGGGCGTCTAAACGCCGTTGAGAGCGCGGTAAATAACTTGCCTTCTAGCTGATCAGGATGAGAAACCAATGAACTATAACGCGTACAATGATCAAACATAGACACCACATCGACTAAATCACTCGATGATTCTTGGAAACCTTGCTGGCCAAAACTGGGTAACGCCGTTTGTGGCGTTATCACGAGCATGGGCACGCGGTCGACATAAGCATTAGCCACACCGGTTATCAGATTGGTCGCACCAGGGCCTGTCGTAGAGCAGCAAACACCTAATTTACCCGTCGACCTAGCATAACCATCGGCCATAAATGCAGCACCCGCCTCGTGACGAGCAACGACGAGCTGAGGACCATTAGATGATCGTGATTTTTTTCGCTCAAGCGCTCGATGATGATGAATGGCTGACTGCGGGATTTCACCTTTACCCCGCCGCGCTAAAGCATCAAATAGAGCCTCAATAGCACCACCGGGAATACCATAAACATACTCGACATCAATTTGACTCAAATAATCAACAATGAGGTCGGCATAGGTAAAGGCCGGCTCACCAATAGCGGCTGACTTATCTTTACCCGCTAAAATCGGGTGTATTTCAGTCATTTATCTTGTCATCCTTAATGAGTGAAGCCATAAAAAGATATCTTTTCTGTATTGAGATGCTGGATATTTAATCGACTATACGACACATTTTTACAGCTTTACATTCACATTGTCACCTAAATTGTTGGTTTTAATGGAAAATTCACAGATCATTTAAAATACAACAGAATGCCTAAGGCAAAATAATGAAAATCTGCCAAACTTAAAGAACAGCAAAACGACTTAATTCAATCACTTACTACTAAAGAACGTATTAACGGAGAAAGACCAAATCATGGATGCTGGGTACCATTGAGCAACGATAAAGCGCCTAAATTTACGCTTTTCGATTTCAGCCATCGCCTGACCAGAAAAACCGTCAGTGTGATGGCTTTTCTGTGCCTGCTCATAAGTACTCTGTTTAGCCAAATCGTCATTGCCGCCAACGACAACTCAGCGCCTATCAAAACCACCGTCATTTTGCCGATTGCCACAGGCGCAGCCAAAATGATTTATGACGAAGTTATTTCCGGCATCGCCTCGCATCCTGAGCTTGACGTCTCATCCATTGCGATAAGCAGCAAAGAAGATATTGCAGCTATTGAAGAAAAAATTAAGGCTAACCAAAGCCAATTGATCATTGCGGTGGGTAATAGAAGTTACAAACTCGCTAGGGCATTAACAAACGATATTTTAACTATTGCGGGCGGCATCTCAGGCAAACCTAACGGCATACCTACCGTCAGCTTAACCGGTGATCCAGCACCAGCCTTTGAAGAACTCAAACGCATAGCTCCCCACATCAAAAACATAAGATTGGTTTATAACGATGAGATTAATGGCTGGTGGTATTCGCGCGCACAAAAAGTCGCAGGCGACTATGATTTAAAAATCATTGGTTATCCTGCCACCGACATGAAAGACGGCGTAAAACTTTATGAACAACTACTCGAAGATGCGACACCAAAAACCTCAGCTGTTTGGATACCACTTCGCAGCGTTGTTCCATCAAAAACTATTTTGCCGCTATTACTCGAAAAAGCTTGGAGTAAAAAATTAGCAGTCATCTCAAACAATCCTTCACACACAAAACTTGGCGGATTTATTGCTGTTTATCCCGAACATAAAAAAATGGGGAGTCAACTAGCAGAATTTGCTACCCATCACTTCAAAGGAAAAGATATTGATAGAATCGTTGGCACAGAAAACTTAAATTTTGCTATTAACCTTCGAACTAGCTCTCACATTGGCATTAGATTAAATGCTAAAGAACGCGCTAGATTTGACAAAATATTTCCTACGCAACGGTAGATTGAAGCATGGAAATTTTAGAAGAGCCTGCCGCACTCAATCAGCGTAAAATAAAAAAAATAAAAAGCCGTAGCTTTCAAGCCGAGTTATTTACTCGCTTTTCTATTGCAGGCTTTGCGCTCGCTATTATTGCTGCGTTTGCTTACTCTTATATGGCCAGCACTATGATCTCACGCTTCTATGAGCGCGAAGGCATACAAGCTACTGAAAACTTCGCTCAACTCAGTGCACTCGCTCTTCTTTACGACAGTGGTGAAAATGCTAAAGAAGCTGCATTCGCTACACTTAACTTTCCCAGCATTAAACACGTCGCCATCATTAGTGCTAAAAATACAATTCTACTCGATGAAGGTGAAACGAATGAGAAAATCCTATCTTCACTAGACCAGTCAAAGTGGCTAGACGGCAGCGCCCGATTATTTCCAAGCAGCAAAGCAACGTGGCAAATAGCTGCGCCGGTTTATACAGTTTTCAATGACGACTCCGACCCTGATTTAACATTGGATGATGAAATTGAAGAAACTTATTTAGGCTATGTCGTTATACAAGTTGATACCTCCGAAGTGCGTAGCTTTCAACTCGATATATTTTTACGCAACTTGGTGGTTGGCTTAGGTTACGGCTTTGCATTTGCCATCATCTTAAGCCTTACCTTGCGGCGCTTATTAAAACCAATGAATGAATTAACGAGCGTTATGGAAGAAACAACTGATGGCGCTTATAAAAGCACAGAGATAGATCCTGAAGCATCCTTAGAAGTTATCAAGATTGCAGATGTATATAATCAAATGATTTCGAAACTCGCAGAGCGAGATCAAAAACTTCGCGGACAAAAAGATTTACTAGAAACTGAAGTAGCACTAAGAACCAGTGAGTTAGTACAGGCCAGAGATACCGCATTAGAAGCTAATCGACATAAGTCAGAATTTCTAGCCAATATTACGCATGAACTTCGAACACCACTACAAAGTATTTTAGGCTACACCGAAGTCGTTAAAGAAGTGCTAGAAGATGAAGGTATATTTAACTGCGAAAAAGATGTCGATAAAATTACTCATAATGCCGACCATCTTTTAAGTTTAATTAATTCAATTTTAGACATCTCTAAAATTGAAGCCGGAAAAATGGAAATCAGCAACCAAAACATCAATATAAAATCATTACTCGCTCGTGCTGTCGATACCGTTGCCCCATTAATTGAAAAAAATAATAATGAATTAAAAATCATTGCCGATGAAGCTGATAGTGAATTCTTAGTCGATGAGAAAAAATTATTTCAAATACTTTTAAATTTATTAAGTAATGCAGCTAAATTCACCCATGAAGGCACCATTACTTTATCAGCATCCATTAGAAAAAAGCATTTATTAATTGAAGTGAGTGATACGGGCATAGGTATTGATCAAGAACAGCAAGATATTATTTTTGAACCGTTCAGACAAATTGATGGCAGTGAAACAAGACAGTTTTTAGGCACCGGCCTCGGACTTTCAATTACTATGCACTTCACTCAATTATTAGGCGGAAAAATAAAACTCGACAGTGAAGTGGGTAAAGGGTCTTGCTTTAGTGTTTCTATACCAGAAAAACCAAATCCTGAAACCGTTATTGACGAGCATTGATCTTTCGTTTTTTCTAGCATTTCCATCTATTCGCCACCATTCACAACCCATTCACTCACTCATCTTTTTTTTGACTTCGGCCAGAAGACTCCCAACAACCAAGGCAAAAAACGATTCCCTTGCAGCACCATACGATCTAAATCATCAAATTGTTTTTGTAAGCCTATTGGATCAGCAAAAAAATCAGCCCTTGTTTTAAACTCAGCTTGCGGATCAAGATCTTTAATTTTTATCGCCGGATTACCCGCAACAATAGTATTAGCGGCAACATCCTTACTCACCACTGCACCGGCAGCTACCACACTGTTCTCCCCAATAGTGACGCCTTTTAAAATAGTCGCATGATCACCAATCCAAACATTATCGGCAATACTGACAGGCTTACTCACTTCAGCATGTGAAACACGATCATAAATTCCATGCCAATCCGAATCTGTAATATAAGCGCCATTAGCAATCATACAGCTATCACCAATCGTAATACTCTGGGCAGCACTAATACGAACACCGGGTGAAATCATGACATAATCACCAATAGAAATTTTTCCCACACCTAGTGTTTCACCCCAAATACCAATAGACACATGACGATCTTCTTCGGCAACAATCGTGGCACAATGCCCCAGTGAGATATCATCACCGCTCACTTTTATATACCATGGCCCCATAAACGTTCCATAGTCACCCATTGAAGAAAAATCAGGCCGTAAATAATTTTCGACATACCATCGGCGCAGTGTTAAATAGGTTTTTTTAACCCAATAGGGGCGGCAATCTTTTTGCATTATTTTCTCTCTATTCTTATTTACCAATAGGCTTTACTATTAACACAACGCTGGCATTGGTATATTTTATTAAACGCTACTCAAAAGATGATAATAAACAATCTACGTTATACCATGTCTTTATTCGCTCAGAACATATTAGTCAGAAATCTATTAGTCCAACCTTATGAAATCAGAACCCCCATCATCACAGTCGAACTTATCAAAATCGCGCAGCGTGGTTAGTAACCAAGCGGCCGAACACGATAATCTTTCTGAGGTCGTCACTAAGCACTTAGAAACTGAATTTAAACGGCCTATTGCTCAACATAATATCGACGCCTATCAATATGCCATATCGCAGATCAATAAACCGCAAATAATTTTTGATTCTGGCTGTGGCAACGGTAAAAGCACACTGAACTTAGCAAAAAAATACCCTAACGCTTTTATTATTGGTATCGACAAATCCCTGCATAGAATTAATAAACTGGCTGCGGAAAATTCACCAACGGAAAATAAAAAAAATTACTGCCATGTTAGAGCCGATCTTATCGATTTCTGGCGACTCGCAGCTAACGACAATATTAAGCTGCAGCATCATTTTATACTTTACCCGAACCCTTGGCCTAAAAAGCATCACCTTAAGCGTCGCTGGCATGGATCACCGGTATTCGGACAAATTCTCGCACTGGGTGGTGAAATTGAGCTACGCAGTAACTGGCCAGTGTATCTTGAAGAATTTGCTATGGCACTCGCATTGGTAAAACATACCGCTACTGTTCAGCCGCTTAAAGTCACTGCGCCAGACTATATTTCTGACTTTGAAGCCAAGTACCACAGCAGCGAACAAACACTTTGGCAATTAAACGCTAATCTAGATATTGACAGCAACTAAGCTGACGACCAGAATCTTTATCTTGTGATTCAGCCGTTTTCGGAGATTTTATTATTATGCCCAAGCAGAACCTTTCGTCTAATAAAGACATGAGCATCTTAAAAAATGAAATATGGGATTGCATCCGTAATGAAGCCAGCAAAGAAGCTGCTAATGAGCCGATTTTAACGAGCTTTTTACACACCACTATTTTAAATCACGATGATTTCGCCTTGTCACTGGCCTTTCATTTATCTAACTTACTCAGCTCAGCTACCGCCTCCGCACTCTCTTTACGCGAAGTCATCAATGAAAGCTTTGCGCAAGACAGTCATATTATTGATGCCGCGATTAATGATATAGCTGCGATTCGTGACCGTGATTCCGCCTGCGGCGAATGCGGAACGCCCTTTTTATATTACAAAGGCTATCACGCACTACAAACTTACCGTGTCGCTCACTGGCTATGGAAGCAAAATCGCAATGAGTTAGCGCAGTTCTTACAAAGCCGTATCTCCAACTGCTTTGGCGTCGACATTCATCCTGCCGCTAAAATCGGATATGGTCTTATGCTAGATCATGCCACCGGTATTGTGATTGGTGAGACGAGTGTCGTGGGTAACAATGTTTCAATTATGCAATCGGTTACCTTAGGCGGCACAGGTAAAGATTCAGGTGATCGCCACCCCAAAATAGGTGATGGCGTATTGATTGGCGCAGGCAGTAAAATTCTTGGCAATATCAACATCGGTGAAGGCGCACAAGTTTGTGCAGGTAGTGTTGTTCTAAATGACGTACCCGCACACTCAGCGGTAGCCGGCGTACCAGCTAAAGTGGTTGGCACACCGAATGAAGATATGCCTTCACTGTCTATGAATCAGCAATTAAGTTAATTGCTGTGTAGCGACTTGAAATTTAAACGCTATAAAATACTTAGATATGCACTTAAATTATTGATGGTATTGAGGTGAGTGCTCTTTTACAGCAGCAATAAAAGCGCCTGCATGTTCAGGATCTATATCGGGTGTAATACCATGGCCCAAGTTAAAGATATGACCACTGTTATGAGAGTGATGTCCAAAAGAAGCAAGAATTCTTTGTACTTCTGCCTCAATCGTTGCTATCGGTGCGCGTAAAATTGCTGGATCCATATTGCCCTGCAACGCTACTCGCTCACCAATCTGACTTCGCACGTCACCAATATTCACTGACCAATCCAAACCTAAAGCATCACTACCACAATGACTCATTGCATCTAACCAAGGCGCACCGCCTTTAGTAAAAGCAATAACCGGCACAACAGTCCCATCGTCACGTTGAACGTTTAACTGGCTAATAATTTTTTCTGTGTAACGCAAAGAAAACTCAAGATAGGCAGAATCACTTAACACGCCACCCCATGTATCAAATATTTGCACGGCTTGCGCGCCAGCATCAATTTGCGCATTTAAATAAATAGCGACAACCGTTGCCAATTTATCTAATAACAAATGCAAGGCAGCAGGATCTTTATACAACAAGGTTTTTATTTTTTTAAATTCTCGCGTTGAACCACCTTCAACCATATAGGTTGCTAGCGTCCAAGGACTACCCGTAAAACCAATCAAAGGCACGCTACCGTTTAACTCACGGCGAATCATCGTGACTGCATCAGTCACGTAATGTAGATCGGACATTACATCAACTGATAAATTTTCGATTTCCGCCATCGATGTAATTGGTCGCTTAAATTTCGGGCCTTCACCTTCTTCAAAGTAAAGTCCTAAACCCATAGCATCAGGAATCGTTAAAATATCAGAAAACAAAATGGCGGCATCGAGCGGATAGCGAGCTAATGGTTGCAATGTCACTTCACAGGCCAGCTCTGTATTTTTACACAGTGACATAAAATCACCGGCTTTTGACCGTGTAGCACGGTATTCAGGCAAATAACGCCCAGCTTGACGCATCATCCATACGGGCGTGTAATCGACAGGCTGTCGCAATAATGCGCGAAGAAAAGTGTCATTTTTTAATGCTGGAAACATAAAGACCGCATCCAAATAAATTGAGGCCCCGACGAAAGTCTAGGGCCATAAAAAAAACAAAACAAAAAACAGAATATTGATACCGGTATCTTAAAGACTAAACATTAAAACTAAACATTAAGGTAATCAAGAATACCTTCTGCAGCCTGACGTCCTTCCCAAATAGCCGTTACCACTAAATCGGAACCACGTACCATATCACCACCGGCAAACACTTTAGGGTTGGCGGTTTGAAATTTATAACCTTGCCCTTCAGTGCTAACGTCATCTTTACGATTACCGTCTTCGTCAGTCACTTCAACGCCACCCCAATTGTTAGTATCAACACCGTGATCTTTAAACCACTCAGCTGGATTAGGACGAAAACCAAAAGCAATTAACACGACATCGGCAGGTAATATTTCTTCACTGCCCGGAATCGGTTCAGGCACACGACGACCACTTTCATCGGGCTCACCTAAACGCGTTTCAACTACTTTAACGCCTTCTACTTTACCATCACCAACAATTTCAATGGGCTGTCGATTGAATGAGAAAATAACGCCTTCTTCTTTGGCGTTCGCCACTTCACGACGTGAGCCAGGCATATTCTCTTCATCACGGCGATAAGCACAAGAAACAGATGCTGCCTGCTGACGAATCGATGTACGGTTACAATCCATCGCTGTATCACCACCGCCTAAAACAACAACGCGCTTACCTTCCATACTAATATAATCTTCAGGTTTCTTTTCCCAACCCATATTGCGATTAACGCTGGAAATCAAAAACGGCAAGGCGTCGTATACACCCGGCAATGATTCACCAGGAAAACCGCCTTTCATATAAGTGTAGGTACCCATCGCCATAAAGACTGCATCGTATTTATCAAACAATTGTTTGATGTCTACAAAATTATCGGCACGGCCAGTATTTTCTTCGCCAACTTCTGTATTTAATTGAAACTCAATACCCATACCTTCAAAAATTTCTCGACGTGTTTGCATCACACGTTTTTCTAATTTGAATTCTGGAATACCAAACGTCAGCAAGCCGCCTATTTCTGGATGCATATCAAAGACAACCGATTTTACGCCGCCTCTTGCTAATACATCGGCACAACCTAAACCCGCAGGGCCGGCACCAATAATGGCAACCTTTTTACCGGTAGGCACAACATTGGATAAATCTGGACGCCAACCCATCGCTATCGCCGTATCATTAATATATTTTTCTGCCGAACCAATGGTGACTGCACCAAAACCGTCGTTCAGGGTACAAGCCCCTTCACACAAACGATCTTGCGGACACACACGACCACAAACTTCAGGCAAAGTATTGGTTTGGTGACTTAACTCAGCCGCCTCTAAAATATTGCCTTCAGCAATTAACTTTAACCAGTTAGGAATAAAGTTATGTACTGGGCACTTCCACTCACAATAAGGGTTGCCACACTCAAGACAGCGATGCGATTGATCAGCCGCTTCAGTTGGTGTGAAAGGCTCATAGATCTCTACATAGTCATGGGTTCGTGCAACCATTGGCTTCTTCGCCGGATCGACACGTCCCACTTGCACAAATTGAAAATCGTTATTTAATCGTTCACTCATACATCAAATCCAAATCGAGAATTTAGTTACGCTGCGCGCGAACGCACACTATCGAGCAGCACAGCTAAATTAGCTGCTTTTGGTTTCACTAACCAAAAGAGTCTCAAGTAATCATCAAAATTAGCCGCTAAATGCGCACCCCATTCACTTCCTGTTCGCTCTGCGAACTCTTGAATGATGCCACGCAAATGACGCTTATAAGGTTCAAAGCTCTCAGTGTTAATACGGCAAATCTCTACTAACTCATGATTATAACGATCAACAAATTGTCGATCTTCATCAAGCACATAAGCAAGACCACCGGTCATGCCTGCACCAAAGTTGTAGCCCGTATCACCCAAGACAGTCACAATACCGCCTGTCATATATTCGCAACAGTGATCGCCCGCACCCTCAATAACGGTATGAGCGCCCGAGTTTCTTACCGCAAATCTTTCGCCGGCTCTACCCGCTGCTAATAATTTACCGCCTGTTGCACCGTACAAACAGGTGTTACCTAAAATAGGTGTGTGACGAGACTCGAATGCACTGTTAGGTGGTGGCACGACAACTAACTCACCGCCGGCCATACCTTTACCCACATAATCGTTCGCATCACCGGTTAAATGCATATTCAAACCGCCGGCATTCCACACACCAAAACTTTGACCGACTGTGCCAGTTAAATTAAGTTGTATTGGCGTATCTGCCATACCTGCATTACCGTGCAATCGAGCAATCTCGCCCGACAAGCGCGCACCAATCGAACGGTCACAGTTAGTGACATCATAGTCATAACTGCCGCCCGCTTTTGTTTGAATCGCTGTTAAAGCGTTTTCAACCATGACTTCGGCAAGTTTGCCTTGGTCAAACGGACTGTTAAATGGCACCTGACAAGTCTGTGGCGCATCGGCAGGAATCGCATCGTTATAAAGCATTGGACTTAAGTCCAACTTGCCTTGCTTCTCAGTATGACCCGAAAGCATATCTAACAATTCCGTGCGGCCGACTAAATCACCGAGGCTGGACACACCCAATATCGCTAACCATTCGCGCGTTTCTTCAGCAACAAATTTAAAGAAGTTGCTCGCCATTTCTGCAGTGCCAATGTAATGCTCATCACGCAGCTGCTCATTTTGAGTCGCGACACCTGTCGCACAGTTATTCAAATGACAAATACGCAAGTACTTACAACCCAATGCAACCATTGGCGCGGTACCAAAGCCAAATGTTTCGGCACCCAAAATAGCTGCTTTAATAACATCAAGACCCGTTTTTAAACCGCCATCTGTTTGCACGCGAACTTTACCGCGCAACTGATTAATGCGCAGTGCTTGATGTGTTTCTGCAAGACCTAATTCCCAAGGTGAACCTGCATTGCGAATCGACGTTAATGGACTCGCTGCCGTACCACCGTCATAACCTGAAATGGTAATTAAATCGGCATACGCTTTTGCTACACCAGCAGCAATGGTTCCTACACCCGGTTCAGATACTAATTTAACTGACACTAAAGCTAACGGATTAACTTGCTTGAGATCAAAAATTAATTGCGCTAAATCTTCAATCGAATATATATCATGATGGGGTGGTGGTGAAATTAATGTCACCCCCGGTACTGAATGACGCAAGCGAGCAATCAATGCATTCACTTTACCGCCAGGAAGCTGACCACCTTCACCAGGCTTCGCGCCTTGAGCAACTTTAATTTGTAACACTTCGGCGTTAACTAAATACGCAGGCGTTACACCAAAACGGCCCGAAGCAATTTGCTTTATTTTTGAAACTCGATTGGTGCCATAGCGCGCAGGATCTTCACCGCCCTCACCTGAGTTTGATCGACCACCCATGCCATTCATGGCCATGGCTAACCCTTCATGCGCTTCGGGTGACAACGCACCTAATGACATACCCGCTGAATCAAAGCGTTTAAGAATCGCTTCTATAGGCTCAACGTTTTCTATTTCAATCGCTTCACCATCGGTTTTTAATGCAAGTAAATCACGCAGTGTCGCAATGGGACGATCATTGACTAAAGTCGCGTACTCTTTATATTGCGAGTACTCTCCACTTTGTACGGCACGTTGTAATGATTGCACAACGTCTGGATTAAACGCATGATACTCACCACCGTGAACAAACTTCAGTAAACCACCTTGATCAATCGGCTTGCGATTCAACCACGCTTGCTGGGCAATAATTTGCTGATCATTTTGGAAGTCGACAAAGTCTGCTCCCTTAATACGACTAGCAACACCACAGAAACATAAGTCAACAATTTCATCGGCAATACCAACGGCTTCAAATAACTGTGCACCACGATACGAGGCAACAGTTGAGATACCCATCTTCGAAAGAATTTTTAACAAGCCTTTGTTAATGCCTTTGCGGAAATTAGCAAACAACGACATTGGGTCGCCAAGCAATTCACCCGACTCAATTAAATCTTCAATCACTTGGTAAGCAAGATACGGATAAACAGCCGTAGCACCAAAGCCAATTAACGTGGCTATATGATGAGGGTCACGTGCGGTACCTGTTTTAACCACGATATTCGCATCACAGCGTAAACCTTTTTGCACAAGACGATGATGCACTGCACCTGTCGCCATCAAGGCATGAACCGGTAAACGCTCACCGGATAACTTACTGTCATCCAGCACTAGAATAACTTTACCTTCAATAACAGCTGCTTCGGCATTATCACAAATACCGCGAACAGCTTCTTCAACATTCATTACCGATGTATCAAAATTCAAATCGATATAATGAACAGGGAAGTAATCGGCGACACCTTGCTCTAACGCTTTTCCTCTGCCTTCAGGATCGCAAACCGCACGGAACTTACCGGGCGATAATACCGGCGATGCAAAAATCATACGTCTTGCATGATCAGGCGTTTCTTCAAACACACTACGCTCAGAACCAATACAGGTTTCCAACGACATAACAATAGATTCACGTAACGGATCTATCGGTGGATTTGTCACTTGCGCAAACTGCTGTCTAAAATAATCATAAAGCGAGCGCTGTTTTTTCGACAACACAGCCATCGGCGTATCATCACCCATTGAGCCCGTCGCTTCTTGACCCGACTCAGCCAATGGACGCAACACTTGATCACGCTCTTCAAAAGACACCTGAAACATTTTCATGCTGACATGAAAGGCATCGCGATCAATACTGTCTGGACCTTGCGGAATATTACTCGACTGGCCAAAGTGACTTTCAACGCGAATAGCATGCTCTTGAAGCCATTGCTTATAAGGCTGACCTTGCTTTAACTTAGCATCAATATCAGCTGTATGAAGTAGCTCACCTGTTACGGTATCTACCGCCAACATTTGACCCGGACCAACACGACCTTTATCAACTACATCTTCTGGTTTATAAGCATAGGTGCCGATTTCAGACGCTAAGGTAATAAAGTTATCTTTAGTAATGACATAACGCGCTGGACGTAAGCCATTTCGATCAAGCATGCAGACCGCTTGGCGACCATCTGTCACTACCAAACCGGCAGGACCATCCCAAGGCTCCATATGCATTGAGTTATATTCATAGAATGCACGCAAATCGGCATCCATCGTTTCAACATTTTGCCAAGCTGGCGGAACTAACATGCGAGCTGCGCGATAAAGATCTACACCACCCACGGTGAGAACTTCTAACATGTTATCCATGCTCGATGAATCAGAGCCCGAACGGTTAACCAATGGCGCTATGGCATCGATATCACCCAATGCCGGTGATACAAACTTTTTACGACGTGCATCAGACCAATTTCGGTTACCCAAAATTGTATTGATTTCACCATTGTGCGCCAACATTCTAAAAGGCTGCGCCAACGGCCACTGCGGTAAAGTGTTAGTGGAAAAACGTTGATGAAAAACACAAATCGAAGCGGCGATACGTTCGTCCGCTAAATCAGGATAGAAACCGGTTAAATCAACCGGCATCATTAAACCCTTGTAAGAAATAACTTGCGTAGAAAAACTACAGATATAAAAATCTGGCGAACCTGTTAAAGCTTTTTCGAGTAAACGACGAGCGATAAATAACTCAGCTTCATGGGCATTATCTTTGCTCTCTTCGGAGTCAGCAAAACCAATAAAGAGCTGATAAATATCAGGCATATTGCCGAGTGCAATCTGACCCAAAACACTGCTATCAACAGGCACTTGACGCCAGCCTAATGATTTTAAACCTTGAGCAGCAAGTACGCTTTCTATCTGCGTTTTTTGATCCGATTGAATAGCCGCTTCGCGGTTAAGAAATAACATCGCGACCGCGTAATTTTCAGGCAGCGTAATGCCGGCATCATCTTGAGCAACCGAGCGCAGAAAGCTGTCAGGCTTGCTAAACAATAAACCACAACCATCACCGGTCTTACCGTCAGGCGCAATTCCGCCTCGATGCGTCATACAGGTTAATGACTCGATAGCCGTAGAAAGCAGGCGATGACTAGCATCACCCTTAAGATGGGCGATTAAACCAAAACCACAGTTGTCCCGGAATTCCTCAGGACGGTACAAACCTTTACTCATATAACGCTTCCAAAAGAAGAAAAACTTTAATTATAATAAGGACTTACACAACACCAATAAGGCTGAAAAATGCAGGTCAGACCAAAATGGGGGGTGTATTCTACACGTAAGCGCGATTGTGAACAATTACACATTTTCCGCACTCAGGCGCGCATTTTCAAGGTAGCAAACCCATCACGCGCAAAAAATAAGTGAAACAACTCATTAGAGAGGCTAAAAGCCTGTTGATCGGGATTACCGGAGCACTATTTCAAACATTATTCTCGTTAATGGGCCCCGTATTAAAGGCCCCTTCGATCACTTGCAGCACTGCACAAACAAACTATTAGACTGCGGCTATTGATCTGCTGCAACCGCAGCGCTAAATCGCCTGATATCCGCTTGAATACTGGCGATATTTCTTGGCCAAGGACGAAGGCGCTGTAAACCCTCGGGCAATTGCTCAATACTCAATTTGGCCGACTCTCGCCCCGTATAAGGGCCATTTACTACGACATACCAAGGTCGGCCGTTATGCCGCGTTTCATAAAATAGAAGATCTGCCTCACCAAAATACTGCTCTACAAGCTGTTTAGCGCGCTTAGCATTGTGCGTACCAAAAATCTGCAAGGCATAGCCCACTTGTGGCCAAGCAATTAAGCGTTTATGCGCTGAATACGTTTTCACCTCTTCAGGCATAACTGCCTCAGTGGCAGACCCTAAAACAACCGGCTCGACGGTATTTAGCTTCTCAGCCTGACTATTGGCAGAAATTACCTCGGCCGACTCAGGCGGTAACAATGGGTCGCTAGCAGCAACAGGTTGACGGCTAACATTGGCAGCATCAGCCGCCAAAACCTTAAGAGCGGTCTTTACCTCTGCAGCAGTTTTACCCGTTAGTATGCTGCTTTCAGGACTAACAACCTCATTGACGACCGCTGCGTTGATACCGCTGGAGTCATTGTCAACAGTCGCTGCTCGCTTTACAGGCTTGGCTTGCACCAATACGGCCGGCTCCAACACAATAGGATCGGGCTCTGCAACCACCTCGGCAGTTTTTTCATGCCTCCAACCTATTACGATTAAAAGCGTTAAAAAGATCAATGCCAACAGATGGGTTATCGGGAATGGCGAACGCTCATTTTTCACATTGTCCATGCCCGCTATCAGCATACTGCGCGCAACAGAATGAATCTGAGTGAGACTCCCCTGGCTTCGATAAGTGAGCGCTCGCAATTGCATCTCGGTTAATGGGAATTCGCCGTTATAGCCAACCGCATCAAGACGATACTTTACATAGGCACTGACATCTTGCTGATCAAGCGAAGCCAGCTCAATACGATTCAACAGAAGATCGCTTTGCTCAGCAGCCGATTCTAGCATCACTGTCGCTGCCAACTCTCCGATGAATAAAATACCTAAATCACCATCGGCAAGTGAAAGCAATTCAAAAAGTGCGCTAACAACATCGCTGGGTAAATCTTGAATGTTATCAATGCAGAGAAAAGACTGCTTATCACTAATAGCGTTATCCTTAAACAACGCTAGCAACTGCTGTGTAATGGCCGCCAAATCCATGACGCTGTCTACCATAGACTCAGCACCAAACCCTTTAGCCATCGCGATAAAAAACTGACTGGGCGTAACCATCAACAGTGCCGGGACAACCGCAACGTCAACATCGCTTTCTAGCTCGCTAATTAGCGCCTTTAAGGTCGTTGTTTTACCACAGCCAATATGACCTGTTAAAAATACCGGCGTACTGCCATAACGTGAGTAATGAAGCAGCGACTCCACCGCCTCTTTGCGACCGCCACCCGCAAAAAATAAACCGCTCGCCCCCGCATCAGAAAACGGATCACGCTCAAAACGGTAGTTACTCAAATATTGCTTAAACTGCTCTTGGCTTTTAATACTTCGGCCTGAATGACTAGCCACAGCTTCACTGCCAGGCAATGCATGACCTCGATGATTAAACTGCTGAGTTTGCTTATTAGACATAGTCAACGTCACGCCATAGGTTTTAACGCAGAACTTAACGAACGGCCTAAATAATCAGCCAACGTTAGCTTCAGCATTTCAATATCAACATCATCAGCAACAAACGCATCACCTATGGCGCGAACCAAGATTAAACGCAATTGGCCATTGAGTACTTTTTTGTCCATACCCATCAACTCAATAATACCGTCAACATCCGGCAAGCCCTCAGGTGGCGTAACGGGTAAACCCGCTGCTTGAATCAACCGCTCCCCACGCTGCACATCTTCGATAGGTAAAAGCCCTAAACGATGGGATAAATCGAGCGCCATTAACATACCAAAACCGACGGCCTCACCATGCAGCCAAACTTTATACTGAGTAGCGGTCTCTATGGCATGGCCAAAGGTATGACCAAGATTAAGAATGGCGCGAATACCACCCTCTCGCTCATCGGCGGCAACCACTTTAGCCTTGTTCTCACAAGAACGCGCAATGGCATAGCGTAACGCCTCGCCATCACGATTCATTAATTTGTCGATATTATCTTCTAGCCAAACAAAAAACTCAGCATCGCAAATCAAGCCGTATTTAATAACTTCTGCTAAGCCCGCTTGAAACTCACGAGGCGGCAAAGTTGATAAAGTTTGCGTATCGATTATCACCGCGACCGGCTGGTGAAATGCACCAATCATATTTTTGCCACGCGGGTGATTAATTCCTGTTTTACCGCCCACAGAAGAATCAACCTGAGCTAGCAATGTAGTCGGAATTTGGACAAATTTAACCCCACGCTGATAGCTTGCTGCCGCAAAGCCGGTCATATCGCCAACCACTCCACCACCTAGGGCAACCAAAGTCGTCGAACGGTTATGCCGTTTTTCCATCAAGCGATCAAAAATCGTTTCAATGGTCGACATTTGCTTATATTGCTCACCATCAGGCAGCGTAATAGTG
>JABIQF010000084.1 GCA_018668095.1 Cellvibrionales bacterium | reverse complement strand
GGAGACTTCAAGGTTTTCAAAGACCGTTAAGTTTTCATAAATAGACGGTGTTTGAAATTTACGTCCAACGCCTGATCTTACAATTTCATGCTCGGCAAGATTAGTCAGTTCTTTATTTAAAAACTTAATGCTGCCAGAGCTGGCTTTGGTTTTACCGCAAATCAAATCCAGCACGGTTGTTTTACCCGCGCCATTTGGGCCAATAACCACATGCAGTTCATTTTTATCGATATAAAGGTTTAAGCTGTCTACCGCTTTAAATCCATCAAAGGAAACCGTTAGATCTTCTATTGCTAATGTTAAATCAGTTGATGTGCTCATATGTGCTCCAGTAAGGTAATACGCTACCGTTAGTTGTAAGACGATTTAGCTAGCCGTTTCAGATTTGGCTGTGTCGTCTAAAGGTAGAGATTCTTTACGTTTGAATAATCGAGTAATAAATTTAAAGCGATCAGTAATGTGATGACCATAGTCTTGCCATAACCCGGCTAAACCATTAGGGAAAAACATTACTACCGAGATAAATAATCCGCCCATTAGGAATAACCATAATTCAGGGAAGGATTCAGAAAACGCGGTTTTGCCAAAGTTGATTAATAAGGTGCCATACACAGCGCCAATGAGAGACATACGTCCGCCAACAGCGGCAAATATAACCATTTCGATAGAAGGCACGATGCCTACAAACGACGGTGACATAAAGCCCACTTGTAGCGTAAACATTGCGCCGCCAATAGCCGATATTAATGCAGCAAAACAGAATATGAATATTTTGAAGTTAGACACGTCATAGCCAGAGAACCGCACGCGATCTTCTTTATCTCTAATAGCTAACAGTAAGCTACCGAATTTACTGGTGAGAATAAATCGTGAAATAACAATAACCGTGAGTAATAGGGCGCAGTTAATAAAATAAAATAAATACTTGGCACTATCACTGGTCATGTCCCAGCCATTTAATGTACGTAAATCAGTAATACCATTAATGCCACCAGTGAAACCCTGCTGACCAACAATTAAGACCGTTAGAATAACGGCAATTACTTGAGTGATAATGGCAAAGTACACACCACCAACGCGGCGTTTAAACATAGCGGCGCCAATAACGTAGGCGAATGCTGCAGGTAAAACAAGAATAGCAACAATGGTGAATGCGAAGCTGTTGAAGGGTTCCCAAAACCATGGCAGTTGTGTGAGCTGATTCCAATCCATAAAATCAGGAATGCCAGGTGTTGATTGAATCGCTGTATTAGCAGCAGACGAAGCTTCGAGTTTTAAAAACATCGCCATGCCGTAACCGCCTAGACCAAAAAAGATACCTTGTCCTAGGCTGAGTATGCCGCCATAGCCCCATAATAATACTAAGCTAACGGCCGGAAAGGCGTAGGTTAAGTATTTACCGACCAAGTTGAGTCGGAATAAATCAAGGCACAGAGGGAATATCACTAATACTAATAGTGCGAGAAGCATAAAGCCGACAAAGCCTTGTTTTCCGCCCATTAGTTTATTGTAGATAAAGCTCATAGATATTCTCCAAATCTTTTATTTAAGATATTTACACAATGTTGATGAGTTACGTGTGTTCGATTGCTGCATAGCATGCGTCGTTTATTAACGACGCACCTTGCTGGCAAATAATCCTTCAGGTTTAAACATCAGTATTAGGACGAGTGCAAATAGGGTGTAAACTTTTGCCATTGAGCCGCTAATAAAGAACTCCAAAATAGATTGCGCTTGAGCAATAGAGAACGCTGATGCAATGGTTCCCAGTAAGCTAGCTGCGCCACCAAATACAACAACCATAAAGGTATCAACAATATAAAGTGTGCCTGTTGTTGGGCCCGTCGATGCGATAGTGGTAAATGCTGCGCCTGCAATGCCGGCGATACCACAACCAAGTGCAAAGGTGTAACGGTCAACTTTTTTCGTGTTAATACCTACAGCGCCACTCATAATGCGGTTTTGCGTTGTTGCTCTAACACGTAAACCCCAGCGAGATTTGTACATAAGGTAAAACACAGCAAAGGTAACGAACGCGGTGAGTGCTAAAACAAACATGCCATTAATAGGTATATGAATTGATTCAGTCGGTTGATAAGAGCCCATTAACCAATCGGGCAATGTTGGGCTAACTTCTCGCGCACCAAAAATAGAGCGATAGCTTTGTTGCATAATGAGGCTTAATCCCCAGGTCGCTAATAAGGTGTCGAGTGGTCTTTTATAGAGATGCCGTATTAGCGCGTATTCGGCGAGATACCCTAGGGCCCCCGCAACAAAAAATGCGATAACAATGGCGAAAATAAAGTAGTAGG
>JABIQF010000080.1 GCA_018668095.1 Cellvibrionales bacterium | reverse complement strand
GGTTATCTCGAGATCAAACTTCGCCAGTTTGCGGCATTTTTGGTTACTTTTTTTGCTGCAGCAAAAAGTGACTGGCATGTCGGGCCACTCCCGACGGTCTTGAACTGAAAATTTAAAAAATAGAAGTAACAAATCAGAATATAAAAATACTATCCGATATTAAACGTAAAGAGGACTTAAAAATCAGAACTCTACAACATCAACCATCTTATCGAAGAAAATTAAACAACGATAAATTCGCCACTTTAACAAAACTCTGCTGCGCAGCCTCCAGAATAAAACTCTGAAACGACAATCGACTAATCGCCTCAGCATCATCCAGCCCCTGCAACTCATCCAGCACGCCAGTACTAATCAAATCCAAACTCTGCTGACTCGTACGCGCCGACTCCAACGTATTTAACCGCGCACCTATACGACCACGGCCCGATAACAAACTCTCTTGAATGTTACTCAGATTATCCAAGGCATCACCAATAAAAGCACTTCGCTCAACAGGATCAGAAAAACTAGCCATGCTCGCACTGATACGCTGCACCGTATTCAGCATATTCTCTTTATTGGTTGATTCAATCACAAAAGAATCAGTTGGATTAGGAATATCACTCAGTGTCACTTCAACACCATTAATCACAATGGGCGTCGCTAAATCATAAGGAAGATTAGCGCCTATTAACTGACCATCAGATAAACGCTTTATCGAATAATTAGGCCCTACCGGTACAACACTCGTCGTATCATTAAAAATAATCGCATAATCTTCAGGGAATACCGCATCAAAAGCCGCTTGATCAACCACCAAACCTCGACCAACTTGAACATCTGAACTGTTGGTGACGCTAGCCGCAACCGACACATTGTTATTCACCGTAGCAATATCGGCAAACAAGGCTTTGCCACTTTCACTGCTTGCCATGTTTAGCCCATTAGCAATTGACTCATAACGAACACCTTCATCACCTTGAAAAGAAAAGTTATCGCCTATTGCTGAAAACGCCGGTGTATTGGTTTTAAAGCCAGAAAAAATATAACTGCCGGTTTCATCTTGTGCATTGGTTAAATCAACTAACTCTTCAAGCCGCTGATTAATTTCAACCGTAATTTGCTGACGGTCTTGATTCGTTAAAGCACCACTGCCCGCTCGAATAACCAGTTCACGTACGCGATCAATCACACCTTCTACATTATCTATTTGCGTTTCTGCTCGCTGCAGTCGACCTTCAACATTATCCATGTTGCGCTGGTACTGCTTACTCATGGTTAACTCAGACTCGAGAGCCATAATACGCGTTGACGCTACTGGATCATCCGACGGTGTTAACACTCGCTTACCCGAAGCAATTTGCTCTTGAGTACGTGCAACTTCTGCTGAGGCATTGGTAATGCCTCGCAACGCTGTCGTATAAATTTGTGATGATGATAAACGCATAAAACCCACTTTTTAAGTGTTTATTAATTAAAACGCTAAAAACGAAACCTAACGAAATGCACCTAATAAGGTATCAAAAATCTCTCTTGCCACAGTAATAATTTGCGCCGAAGCAGTGTATGACTGTTGGAACTGTATTAAACGTGCAGCTTCTTCATCAAGGTTGACGCCGGCTACAGAATCGCGTCTTGCTGTGGTTTGAAATAATAGCGACTGCACGGCTTCACGATCAATATTCGCAGCACCGGTTTGCGATCCTACTTGAGCCACTAACTGACTATAACCTTGCGCAATACTCAAGGAACCATTATCGAGTATATCGGCCGTTTGTAAGCTGGCTAAAGCCAATGCATTACGATTATCACCCGCGCCCGAATCATTAAAACCAATGGAGAAAGTATCACCGACATCGGGCGAACCCGCAAGACTCACTTGATAACCCAAATAAACCGGCAATGGCTGCGGCGTTGGATTGGTAAACAAACCACCCGACGTACTAATAGTCGATCCCGCATCCGTAATAACATCAATGGTGCCACCCACAACCGCTTCTTGATTATTAAAAACGAAAACGTTCGTCGCTGCGCCATTTATATTAACGATTTCTAGGCGATCATTAGGATCACTACCAAATTCTTCAAAGCGTAAGTCCGCACCATTAACAGAGCGCACGGTTAGCAAGGTACCATCACTGCTTGCGCTAGTGCCACTGCCGGCAAACACCTGGTTAATACGCTCTGCAAGAAAATCACTCGTTAAAGGATTAGGCACTGCACCTAATGCAGGATCAGTTAACGTTACACCATTAAAACGAATTCGTAGTAAACCCGAATCACCGTCATCAACAATATTTAACGTAGCCGAAGTGTTGGCGGTTGCCGTTACACCATTCAATGTATTAATACGTGCTGCAGCTGTTGCTGCCGACTCCCCGGCTAATAAATTCACTGAGGTAACACTGGTAGAACCTGTCGCCGCATTCACCGTGTTAACCGTAATGGTCTCAGAGGTAATCAATGGATTAGGATCGGGGTAACCGTTACTCACACCACTGCCTATAATCCCTACCTGTGCACCAAATACATGTGCTGCCGACGTTGATATATAAGTCGCACTTAAATCTTGAGGTAATAAATTATTACTTTGATTCGGCGCAAAGGTTTGATTTCTTAACGGCGGACTGAGATTTTGCGGATTCAGCGGATCACTGTTATCTAAAACATCATAAGTAGATGCACTAGTAAAACGAATCAATAAAGGCGGTGACAATTGGCCCGCGGTAGCGAAGGCTGGTAAATTTTGCGAATCAATCTCACCAACTCGAATAATTCCACCCTGAGTAATAACCCCTGTACCCGTATTGCCTAAACTGGCACCCGCAATAATCGGCGAACCTAAAGCCAATGATGCCGTATCTTGAACATTTAAAGCCATGCTTTCAGCAGCAGATAATGACGGACTGATCAAAAAACTATCGCTGTTTTGAAAACTGCCTGAGCTTAAGTTAATCGAAAAACCTTGGTCGGTCATGATTGTCTGTGGAAAACTACTCGACAACATACCACTTGAGACAACGGTTTGATCACTGGCACGCACTAAGGTGTAATTCAATGTCCCCGAGCCACCTAAGTTTAATCGATAGTTACTGCCGGCAAGCTCTGAAATATTATCAATTGAAACCGTGGCTACTCGATCATTTGGAAAACCATTATTACTGGAGGCTTTTATACGATCTCGCATCAAGGCATCGGTATTAATCGGCGTGAAAAAATCGATACCTTGCTGACTGTTTAAATCAATACCCGCGCGATGCTGAGCATTAAACATATCGGTCACTGCCAACGCTAAGACACCGACATTACCTTGAACAGAATCTAATATATTATCGCGATAACGGAGTAACCCACCTAATTTACCGCCAGAAAAGCTATCCGTGACCATTTGTAGATTGTTATTCACATCAATAGCTAACTCAGTTCGACTGGCA
The DNA here is from genome assembly GCA_018668095.1 of Cellvibrionales bacterium. GTDB lineage: Bacteria > Pseudomonadota > Gammaproteobacteria > Pseudomonadales > UBA7434 > UBA7434. Next base: position 4,578 of record JABIQF010000080.1, on the reverse strand, counting down.
TCCAATGGATTATCCATCGTCACAACACGATTTGAATTACTGCCTAACACTAACGGTTGTCCGCCACCGACAAAGACATTAATAATATTGCCGTCTTGCTCTGAAGTACTAAACGACACTAATTCAGAAAGCTGACGTAATGCTTCTTCTCGGCGATCTAACAAGTCATTGACTTGATCAGACGTTGAAAAACCTTGTGCCGCAGCAATATCACCATTTAACTTAGCAATGCTTTGCGCGAGCTGATCAACCTCAGAACCTATTGAGCGTATCTGACCATTAACATTATCGGTTTGCGCATTGATGCCCGATTGCAATACATTAAATCGTTGCGCTAAACGCTCACCTTCACTTAATACTAATTGCCGTGCTGGCAAAGAAGTCGGCGAATCAGCAACCGCCTGTAACGAAGAGAAAAAACTATCTAACGCCGCCGTTAAACCGGTATTAGCGCCAGCAATAACAGAATCTAACTGACTTATTTGTGTCGCAAAAGCATCTAACTCGGCAAAGTTTGCCGTATCTGTGCGTAACTGCTGGGTAATAAACTCATTGGTAATACGTCGAATAGTTTCGACCTCAACACCATTGCCGACAAAACCGCCGCCACCAAATCGGGGCGCATTGGTTTCGAGCACTACCTCTTGCCGGCTATACCCCTGGACATTGGCGTTAGCAATATTATGACCGGTGGTATTAATTGCCGTTTGGCTGGCAAGTAAACCTGTCACTCCGATATTGAGCAATCCCATTATTGACCTCGATCCTGACTATCGATATGACGTCTATTCATACGACAATTCATACGACAATTCATACGACAATTATCCATGAGGCTGTTGCTCAGACAATGAAACCAACGTGGCATCTAACGATTCCTTTTTAAAGACATCACGATTAAGAATGCCTTGTACTTTTTCAGCGTATTTTGGATCGGTTGCATAACCGGCTTGCTGTAGTGCTTGGATATACCCCGCTGCATCAGAGGCTTTTTCCAAAGCTGGCTGATAACGAGACTGCGAACTGACAAATTCAGCATAATCATTGAAGCTTTGCTCAAAGGAACCATACTGACGAAAAGATGCATTCACTTTAATAGGCTGGCCAGAAAAATATTCTAAAGTATCAACTTGAGTGACCGGACCGGACCATCTGTCATCGGCTTTAATACCGAATAAATTAAACCCATGCTGACCGTCTTTACCACTCGGTAAATGCTGCCCCCAACCGGTTTCTAATGCCGACTGAGCCAATAAAGTAGCTGGCGCAACACCCAAAGCCTTCGCTGCTTTTTGAGCACTTTCATAAAGACCTTTAACAAACGCTTCTGGCGAATCAAAACGCGGCGAAGCGCTTGGTGATGCGTCAGTATGAGATAGCGTCGCTCCAGCAGAGACTGGCGCAATAAAATCACTGCGTTGCTTAGTAATTCTCACACTCGATAACACTTCCTCAATTGACATAGCTGGCACCGATACATCGCTACCTTTGCTATTGGCTTTCTCACCACTCAACTGACGCGACATAGGCTCAGCAAAACCCAAGCCTGCACCTCGCGTTAATTCAACACTCCATTGATCATCAAGCATTTCTTGATAAAAGCTCACCTGATCACCGCCGAGATAACTGCCCTCAGAAAATACGTTAGTTGCACTACGCATATTCTTTAACATCATATTGACGAGTATGGATTCAAATTGCTTGGAGACTTCAGTTAAAGCAGCACCTTCATCAACCTGACCAAGCTGCTTAATCGATTGCAAACCTTGCAGATCACTGTAGACAGAACTATGGCCACCACTCATCGCTGCGGTAGACGCAGACATCGAGCTAGCATGGGTGGATGTAAGTGCTGACATAATTTACCTAGGTAACCGTTTAAATATGTTTCTATAAATTTATAAAGTCTTAAATAATCTTATATAACCCTATATAGCCTTATATAACCTTATATAACCTTATATAACTACGAGCTCAGCACGAAGTGCACCAGCCTGTTTCATGGCTTCAAGTATTGCCATTAAATCGCCGGGCGCTGCGCCCACTAAATTTACCGCTCTAACAATTTCGTTTAACTGCGTACCTGGGTCAAACAAAAACATACGGTTGCGTTCTTCTTCAATTTCTATTCCCGAGTCAGCAACAATCGCTGTCTCGCCGCCGGCTAGTGCATTAGGCTGGCTGACTGCCGCGCTCTCTGCGACAGTGACGGTTAAGCTACCATGAGTTACCGCCACCGGTGATACCTTCACGCTGCTACCGACAACAATGGTGCCCGTACGAGAATTAATAATCACTTTTGCAGAAGCTTGGCCTTGTTCAATTTCAAGATTTTCTAATACAGAAACGTAAGTCACTCGTTGATCAGCCGTTGCAGGCGAAGTCACAATAATTGAACCGGCATCTAAAGCTTGCGCGACATCAGGGCCAAAAACAGTATTGATTCGATCGGCAACACGTTTCGCTGTTGTGAAATCAGAGCGGTGTAAATTAAAGATAATATTGTTTGCCGTATCAAAGCCGCTATCAATCATGCGCTCAACGGTTGCACCGTTAGGAATACGACCAACACTAGGCACATTTACCGTAATCTTTGACCCATCGTTTCCTTGGGCACCAAAACCACCTACCACTAAGTTACCTTGTGCTAAGGCATAAATTTTTCCATCTATGCCTTTTAACGGCGCCATTAACAAACTGCCACCGCGTAAACTTTTTGCATTACCAATAGATGACACCGTAATATCAATTGTTTGGCCTGGTTTAGCGAACGGAGGAATTTCAGCATGAATGGCTACCGCAGCGACATTTTTTAACTGAAAACGCGCACCTTCTGGTGTGGTAATGCCAAACTGCTTTAGCATGTTAGTGAATGACTGCGTAGTAAAAGGCGTTTGTGATGTTTGGTCACCCGAGCCATCCAAACCAACCACTAAACCATAACCTACTAAAGCGTTAGACCTAACGCCTGCAATAGACGCCATATCCTTTAAGCGATCAGCCTGTGCGATAACACTGACGAATAGTAAACTAGCCATAATTAATACATGGCTTAGGCGTTTAATTGAATAATATTGATGATTCATAAATGGCATCCTAAAAAGGCCAGACAGAAGAATTAAAGAAGCGCGAAGCCCAACCTTGTTTATTGGCTGCAGCTAAATCACCGGTGCCGCTATACGAAATACGTGCATCGGCAACTTTGGTTGAAGAAACCGTATTGTTGGAAGCGACATCATCGGGACGAATTAAACCGCTAATGCGAATAAACTCTTGTCCATTGGTTAAGGTCATCCATTTTTCACCACGAATCACTAACAAACCGTTGGGCAACACATCGGCAATGGTCACGGCGATACTGCCTTGCAAACGATTTTGCTGATCGGTTTCACCCGAGCCATCAAAACTACGCGTCTGTTCAACATTGGTTAGTAAAGAGTTACCTTTAATATCAACCAACTTCCCTAAAATCGTGTCTTCACCAAAATCAACTTTGCCATCTTTATCAATTTTTGTTTCTGCCGATTTACTTGACACCGTGCGCTCATTGAGCGTTACCGTAATAATATCGCCAGCACGGTAGGCACGTCGATCATCATATAAATTGACGCCTACTTCATCGCTAAACAAGCTGCCAGCACTCAACGGCAAGTTACTTTTACTGGGTACAGCAACCGGTGCAAATTCAGCGGTATCGGGCTTTTCAGCATGTGGAACAACCGCACAACCGCCAAGCAATAAAAGAGATATTACTGCTAACTGAAACAGTTTTATAAAACGCATTTTGATTAGTATTTTCTTCATTACCATCACTCTAACGATTTAAATATTCTGCGTAATAAACTGCAGCATTTGGTCAGTTGTTTGTAATACTTTTGAATTCACTTCATAGGTTCTCTGAGTCGTAATCATATTGACTAGCTCCTCAACAATATTCACGTTTGAATTTTCAATACTGCCCTGACGAATAGCACCAAAGCCGTTTAAACCTGGCGTACCTTGTTGAGCCGCGCCACTAGAGGCTGTCTCTAAAAATAAATTCGAACCCATTGCCTGTAAACCAGCAGGATTAATAAAGTCTGCTAACTGCACATTGCCCACTTGCGTAGGTGCTGTTTCACCGGCTATCAAAACAGAAACCGTTCCATCTTGACCAATGGTGACCGTTTGTGCACCTTCAGGAATAGTAATAGATGGCTCTAACACCAAGCCACCTGCTGTCACAATTTCGCCATCAGCGCTTAAATGAAACTCACCATTGCGGGTATACGCGGTATTGCCATTCGGCTGTAGAATTTCAAAAAAACCACGACCATCAATCGCCATATCTAAAGGCTGGTCGGTAACTTGTAAATTACCTGTGGTAAATTGCTTTTGTGTACCGACAACGCGCACACCTGTACCTAGCTGCAAACCCGATGGCAATTGATTATTCTGTGCTGACTGTGCACCCGGCTGACGTTGAATTTGATAGAGTAAATCTTCAAAAATAACGCGATCACGCTTGTAACCAGCCGTTGAAGCATTCGCTAAGTTATTTGAGATAGTCGTTAACTGCTTATCTTGTGCAGATAATCC
>JABIQF010000223.1 GCA_018668095.1 Cellvibrionales bacterium | reverse complement strand
GTGCATATTATTACTGCATTATTATTGTTTAATATATTTATATCTGTATCTTTTGCGACAATAATGCGCTTATTGCATGTTGCTAGTAATATTGTTGCATCGTTTACATTATCTGTATATATTACAGGTTTTTGATATTTATTCATTACCCAAGCCGCTTTCACCTCAAATAGACCCTTTTTGCCTGTTAAGCGTCTTTATCACGCTCCGTTTTAAGGCCTGAACGGTGTATACTCACGACCTTTATGTGCTACTCATTATTTCAGGTGTATCCTGAGGCTGAGAGCTCATTTTTTAGCTAGTTGGGTTCACTTATGTCATATCAAGTGCTGGCGCGTAAATGGCGTCCGCAATCGTTTGAAACCATGGTGGGGCAGTCCCACGTTCTTAAGGCGTTGTCGAATGCGCTGGAACAGGGCCGTTTGCATCATGCTTACTTGCTTACCGGCACACGCGGTGTGGGTAAGACGACTATCGCAAGAATTTTAGCGCGCTGCCTTAATTGTGATGAGGGTGTTTCTGCTACACCTTGTGGCGTGTGTCCTACCTGTAAAGAGATTACCGAAGGTCGCAGCGTCGATTTAATTGAGGTGGATGCTGCCTCAAGGACTAAAGTTGAAGATACGCGTGAGCTGTTAGATAACGTTCAGTACGCCCCTTCACAGTGTCGTTATAAAATATACCTTATCGATGAAGTACATATGCTGTCTAACCACAGTTTTAATGCTTTGTTGAAAACGCTTGAAGAACCACCACCGCACGCTGTATTTCTATTCGCAACCACGCATCCTCAAAAGTTACCGCCAACGGTATTGTCGCGTTGTTTGCAGTTTCATTTAAAAAACCTTACACCACAGCTTATTGTTAATCATTTAACGACGGTCTTTGATGCTGAAAATGTCAGCTATGACGAAGATGGTCTTTGGATTATTGCGCGAGCAGCGTCTGGCAGTATGCGAGATGCTTTGAGTTTGGCCGATCAAGCGATTGCCTTTGGTGGCGGATCGGTGATGGGTGATGCGGTTAATGAAATGCTGGGCACGGTTGATCACGATGTGCTGACGCAATTACTGGCTGCGATTGTGGCGGGGAATGCCGATAAAGCATTGGCGGTTGTGAGTGCCTATGCCGAACGTGCGCCCGATTTTGTTGGCTTAGTTGATGAGTTACTTAAGTTGATTCATCGCATTGCGGTTGAGCAAGCCGTGCCTGGTGCAGGCAGTGAAGGGCAGCTTTATCGTACTTTTATTCATGATTATGCGGGTTTAATTAGTCCCGAAGATTTACAGCTATTCTATCAAAGTTTATTGGTAGGTAAGCGTGATTTAGCATTGGCACCTGACCCGATTACGGGTATAGAAATGATTGTGCTTCGTTTGTTTGCCTTTCGTATTGCGCCTGCAGATGTTCAGCTTGAACAAGGGTCTCATCAATCGACTTCTCAAGCGAGCCCGCAAAGTGCGGCTCAAAGTGATGAGGTTCCACCTGCAAAAAAGTTATTAGCTGAAGCCGCTGCCGAGCAAACGGCAGCGGCGGATGCTTTCTCGGTAAATAATCAAGTTGCACCGAGCACAGAATTGTTAGAGCCGGTTATTGGTGGGTTAGCCGAAACTGCTGTTGCTTCAACAGCAGCAGTAACAGTTGAAACTCCAGTTGTAACTGCAGCAGTAACAGCTGAGTCTCAAGATCTTACGCCGCCGGTACAATCACCTGCGGCATCTATGCGTGATAATTTTGATGCAACGCCCGCTTATTCTGCGCCGCCTGAGGTTGAGCCGGCGAAAATAGACAATGCAGACGTTGCCATTGCCCGTGAACCTGTGAATGTTCATGAGTCAGTAACACATGGCATGAATCAGGATTCTGGAGAGGGTGGAAACCCTGCGCTAGATACGCTAACACCCTTGTCATGGTGTGAAATATTTGCTGCATTACCTTTAAGTGGTGTTGTGCGAACCGTAGCCTCTTATTGCGTACCCATCGAAAATTCTGATGAGGGGGCAACTGGCCAAGTGGTATTTGCGCTAGCCGATGATAACGCCACATTGTTTAATGATGAGCACCCAGCACGATTAGCTAAGGGTTTATCGATTTATTATGGCAAGCCGCTCACCATTAAAATTAATATTGTTGAAGATTGGTCTAGCTTAGGCTTGCCTGACAATGTAGAAACGCCAGCCGATTATCGTGTGCGTGTAAAAGCAGAAATTCAAGGTGAGGCGCTGGCCTCTATTCAAGGGGACGATAACGTGAAGTCGATTATCGATGCTTTTGATGGTGAGCTAGATACGGATACGGTTCGGTCGCTTTAGTTTTAAAAGTATAGTTTTAAAAGCATAGTTTTAAATGAATAGTCTTAAATGAATAGGTTTGAATATTGTCACATAGTCCTTTAATACAGCAGTTAATAGATTCTTTTTGCAGTTTGCCGGGCGTGGGTCCTAAGTCGGCTCAGCGAATGGCGCTGCATATGCTCGAAAAACAACGTGCGGCTGGCATGAAGCTGTCACAAGTATTGGCAGAGGCCGTAGAGCGAGTAGGGCGTTGTAGTCGTTGTCGAATACTGACAGAAGATACGACATGCAGTATTTGTTTGTCGACTCGTCGTGATGATTCTATTTTATGTATTGTAGAGAATCCAACGGACGTTTTTGCGATTGAGCAAAGCGCAGAATTCAAAGGGCGTTATTTTGTTTTGTTAGGGCATTTATCACCGATAGATGGTGTGGGTCCTGACGACATCGGTATTACAGACTTGCTAAACCGTATTGCGGATGAGCCAGTTAGAGAAGTTATTTTAGCAACAAGTACAACCGTCGAAGGAGAAGCGACGGCATTTTATATAGCTAATCAGCTAGCGAAACAGGATATTGTCGTTAGTCGTATTGCGCATGGTGTACCGTTGGGTGGTGAGTTAGAGTTTGTTGACGGTGGTACGATTGCACGCGCATTAACAGGTAGATTAAATTTTGAATAACACTGATTTTATTTTTATTGATAGCGATAGCGCTTTAGCCGAAATGGTTACAGCTTGTCTTGAGCAGCCCGTTATTGCTTTAGATACTGAGTTTATACGCACCGATACTTTTTACCCTAAACCAGCGCTACTGCAAATTTATGATAGACGACAAATCTATTTAGTTGATCCGCTGAAAATTACTGACTTAGCGCCTTTAAAAAACCTCTTTAATTCACCGACAACCGTGAAAGTGATGCACAGTTGCAGTGAAGATATGGACGTTTTTGCGCACATGCTCGGGTGCTATCCTAAGCCTTTAATGGATACTCAAATCGCAGCCAGTATTGTTGGTATGGATTTTTCGATGAGTTATCAACGCTTAGTTGAATCCATACTTGATAAACAATTGGATAAAGCTGAAACGCGATCAGATTGGTTGCAGCGTCCGTTAACCGATAAGCAGTTAGCTTATGCAGCAGATGATGTTCTGTGGTTGTTAGATGTCCATGATCATTTAGTTGAGCAGTTAAATGTTTTAGGTCGTGAACCTTGGATGACTGAAGAGTGTGAAGGGTTAATCTCTCGTGCTGAGCAACCTATTCCTTTTGATCAGTACTATTTAAAAATTAAAGCGGCATGGCGCTTAGATGCACAGTCGTTAAATAGCTTGCGTTCATTATGTGCTTGGCGTGAAGAAGTAGCGCGAGCAGAAGACGTGCCTCGCAGTCGTGTGGTGACTGATGCAATATTGTTAGAGCTGTCTCGTCAGCGTCCAGATAATAAGCCGGCTCTTAGTGAAATTTCAGAAATACGTTTTGCGACTGTGCGAAATCACGGCGACGCTATTCTTGAAGCCATTGCAGCTGCCGAAGCTGTTGATAGCGAAGATTATCCACCTGCGATGCTACCAACGGGTAACCTTGAGGCAAGAACGGCACTTAAGTCTATGAAGCAGGCGGTTGATAGCGCGGCTAAAAACTTAAAAATTCCTGAAGCCTTACTTGGTCGTCGTCGTGATTTAGAGGCTTATTTATTTGCCACTGAATCTACATCGCAGTTGTTAGGTCAAGGTTGGCGAGCGCGTATTTTAACGCCGGTATTAGATCCGATTGTGTCGATATATCAGGCGCCTTCAAAGTCATGAGTCAAGAGAGTAATGATCAAAGCGACTCGAGCGATTTAGATGGAAAAGTGCTGTGCAAGATTTATCGAAGTGAGCGTCAGCAAGGCGCTTATCTTTATACCACTTTGGATCAAGGTCTTGAGCCAGTACCGGGTTTGCTGTTATCAAAGCTCGGCGAACTCACAGAAGCCATGTCTATGTTATTAGAGCCAAGCCGTAAGTTGGCTAATGCCGATGTAGAAGCCGTGATTACGGCCTTACGTGATGATGGTTTTTATTTGCAAATGCCTCCAGGCCATGCGGCTTCTTTTGAAGCATCGTTGGCTGCATTGGTGGCTAATCCTTCCGCTAAGCAAAAGCTAAGCTAGTTTATGTTTTGGCAGGGGCGTGAGTTAGAAGACTTTTCCTCGTCAGAATGGGAGCAGCTTTGTGACGGTTGTGCAAAGTGTTGTCTCAATAAATTAGAAGATGAAGATACCGAGGCTGTAGTTTTTACGCGTGTTGCCTGCCGTTTACTCGACAGCGAAAACTGCCGTTGCACAGACTATGATAAACGTCATGGCTTGGTACCTAATTGTATTCAGGTAACGCCTGCAATGGCGCGCAGTGCGCTATGGCTTCCCGATAGCTGTGCTTATCGCCTAGTTGCACAAGGTCGTGATTTGCCGCACTGGCATCCATTGCTTACTGGCGATATTAATTCAACTGTAGCAGCCGGAGAGTCGGTATCAGGTCGAGTGTTGAGTGAAGAGTACGTTCATCCTGACGGTCTTGATGAGCATATTATTACTTGGGTTAGTGTTTAGTTTAATTCATTAAATGTGTCTATTAATGTAATGGTTAAGGAGTAGCTTATGTCGGAGTTTAGTGGCGCACTTAATATCTGGCTGTTATACGCGGCTACGTCAGTGGCGGTTCTCGCTATTTTCTGGCGTGTTTTACGTTTATTCGTTACATTCATACCGCTTTTATTATTAATGAGCACGTTGTTTATTGTTTTAGCGACGCCAGTAGCTGTTCCTGATACGCAATCTATGGCGCCCGCTTGGTTGGTCGGTATGTTTGAGTTTGCACTAGGCAATGCTGAAACCGCAGAGGCCGCTGTTTTGCCAATACTGGCCTTATTAGTGATTGCCTATGCGATTATATTGCTGATTTCTATTCTTCGTAGACGTTGAATAGACGTTGAGTAGAAGTTAAGTAGACGTTGAGTAAATGGCTGGATTCATAACCGATTCAGCTTCTGGTAAAAGTCCCATCCTAAGCGCTTGAAATAGTGTTAATCACTGCTATAACTAATTGTAATTCATCGTTTTTCTATTGCTGCCATACAGGGTTGTAGCGCTCCTTTAACGTGCTCGTTTAAGCGCAGATGTAGAGGGTGATTCAATACAGGTGCTGACGCTTATCATGTTTGGCAAAGCTTGTTTTTTGCTAAATGTTTTTACTTGACGTTCAGTACGCATGTATCCAGACGGCATAGCGAGAAACGACTCATGACAATTTCCTCTCGAATACTTTCTTTGTTTTTTTCATATTTTACTGCCGCTTATTTAGCGCTTGCGATGATTGCTGCAACGTTAGCAGCGCCTTATGCCTTTGCGCAAGCTGCAGTGATAGTAGAGCCTAATGCTGATATCCGCGTGTTGATTGATGTGTCTGGAAGCATGAAGCAAAACGACCCTCGTAATTTACGCCGTCCCGCTTTAGATTTATTAGTGCAGTTATTTCCCACTGATAGCCGTGCTGGTGTGTGGACCTTTGGTAAATACGTCAATATGCTAATACCGCATGACACCGTATCGTCAGGCTGGCGTAATCAATCCTCTAGTAAGTCTCGATTAATTAATTCGGTAGCGCTGCATACCAATATTGGTTTTGCATTAGAGAAAGCCATTTATGATGGTGGTCAAAAAAAATATTCTGATCCGCAAAAATTTAATACCTCAGTGATATTACTCACCGACGGCGTGGTGGACATTGATAAAGAACCCTCAGTGAATGATCAAGAACGTCAACGAATACTCGAAGTGTTATTACCTCAATATCAAGCGGCAGGTATTACGATTCATGCCGTCGCTTTATCGACCAATGCTGATGTGGAATTACTTGAACGTTTAGCGATAGAAACTGACGGTATTTTTGCGGTGGCAGAAGATGCTGAAGATTTGAATCGTATTTTTTTACGCGCATTTGATCAGTAATCACCTAGTGATCGTGCGCCATTAAAGGATAACCGCTTTTTAATTGATTCAAGCGTAGAAGAGTTTACCGCTCTAGTTTTTAGGCAACCGGACAGCGAGCTTATACAAATCATAAGTCCTAGTGGGCAAGTGTTTAATGCCGATTTTGAGGGCGCGAGTTTACGTTGGTTTGCCAGTGACGCCTACGATTTGATTACCATTCAGCAGCCAGAAGAGGGTGAGTGGACAATTAATGCCGATATAGACCCTGAGAATCGAGTGACGATTGTGAGCGATTTAACGCTTGCGATTGCGCCTATTGCAAACAATCTTTATCACGGTGAAACAGCCACACTTATAGCCAGTATATTAGAAGGTGGTGAAGTAGTGAGTCGCGATGAATTTTTAGATTTGTTTACTGTTGATGCCAGTATGTTTCGATCTATGTCACGATCTATGTCTCGATCTAACACACCGTTTTGGCGGCAGACATTAGTACGTGATGGTGGCGATGAAAGCGATAGTGTAGGTGTTTATAGCCGAGAGTTAGATATGTTACGTAACTCTGGTGATTACGCGCTCACTGTAGAAGTTGATGGTAAAACGTTTAAACGTGAAAAAACGCTGAAATTTACAGTACGAGAACCTTTTCGTATAGAGCTAGCCGCCAATGATTCAGAGGGCGAGTTTACGCTAACCGTCGTTGCTGATGATAAACGCCTACGAACTCCCGATGTTATGTTGCACGCCGTCATCCTTCTGCCTGATGGTCGTGAGCAAGTGTTAGACCTCGATAGTCAACAAG
>JABIQF010000063.1 GCA_018668095.1 Cellvibrionales bacterium | reverse complement strand
GATGAAATAACGCGTGCGCTATCTTCTATTGGCTCACCGCGACCGAGTTGCGTATCTCTTGGCGATAAAAATATAGCGCTGCCACCCAGTTGTGCCATGCCGGCTTCAAAAGAAATACGTGTGCGCGTTGATGATTTTTCAAAAATCATGGCTAATACTTTACCTGCAAAAACATCGCTCACCGGTGATTGCTTTAATTCAATCGCGCGGTTAATCACGCCATGAAGTTCATCGGGTGTTAAATCAAGTAATGATAAAAAATGTCTTGTCGCCATGGTTCTCTCATTGCCTTTTTTTAAGGCCGTAATGTCAATATAAAATATTCGTTTATTAATGCATTCGTTAACTTATGCGCTGGCAGTGAATTGTTCAATGAGCGTTGTTAATGTTTCTACTAAAGTAGCTGCGTTTTCATCCGTCATGGTGAGTGGAGGTAATAGTCTAATGGTTGAGCCAGCAGTAACATTAATCAATAAGCCGGCGGTTAAGGCATCACTCACTAGTTGCCCGCACGGGCGGTTAAGTTCTATGCCTATCATGAGGCCGCTGCCACGAATATCGATAACTGCAGCGTTGTTGGCTAACGCTTTTTTAAAGTCGGCTCTTATGCTGCTGCCCAGTTCTGCGGCGCGCTTGCAAAGCTGGTTTTTCTCTATGGTATCAATAACCGCTAACGCAGCTGCAGTGGCGAGTGGGTTGCCACCAAATGTTGAACCATGAGTACCCGGTGATAATGTTTCTGCTGCCGCACCTTTGGCAAGACAGGCACCAATGGGTATGCCGTTACCTAAGCCTTTAGCAGTGGTCACGACATCAGGAGAAAGTCCTAATCCTTGAAAGGCAAAGTAATGCCCGCAGCGGCCATTGCCCGATTGCACTTCATCGACCATGAATAGCGCTTGATGATCATGACAAAGCTGTTGCAGTTGTAATAAGTAATCAGCGTCGCCAACATTAATGCCGCCTTCGCCTTGAACTGGCTCTACAAATACGGCGGCTATGTTGTCACCGTGTTCGGCAAATAATTGTTTAGCTGAATCAATATTATTGTATTCGCCATAAACAAAACCCGGTGGCAATGGACCAAAGCCGGCTTTGATTTTGTCATTCGCTGTGGCGGTAATGGTGGCTAATGTTCGGCCATGAAAGCTACCTGTCATGGTGACAATAATAGGGTGGCTGTTGCCTTTATGTGAGGCGTGTAAGCGGGCCAGTTTAATGGCGGCTTCATTCGCTTCGGCACCTGAATTACTAAAAAACACATTATCCATGCCAGAGATACTGCAAAGCTTTTCGGCCAGTTGCTGCTGCGGCGTAATATGATAGAGATTCGAGGTGTGCAGTAACAGGTCGGCCTGCTTTTTAATGGCAGCGCTAACGGCGGGGTGAGCATGGCCTAAATTGGTCACACTAATGCCACAGAGCGCATCGAGATAGCGTTTGCCATCGGTATCGATAAGCCATACACCTTCACCATGACTAAAGGTCACGGGGAGTCGTTGGTAGGTGTTCATTACATGTGTTTTCATGGTCTTTAAGGCTTCAATAGCTATCATCAAGTCGGTTTGTGACTTGAATTAAAAAGGTTATGGCTTGGTTTTAAAATAGTAATGAGAATGTCTGCAACCATGGCTAGTCATTTGGCTAGGGATAGCAGCATTCGCTAGAATGCAAAAAGGCAGCGAGAGCTGCCTATGCAGGTATAAATACTAGCGTATGAGGGGTTCGAGAGTAAATAGGCAATATGTCACTGCAGCTTATAAATGCTGAGTGATGAGATAACATTAATCGCTAGGATGGTCTTTTGTCATTGTTGCTGGCGTAGCCAATTGAAACGCAGATCGTTACAATAGTGATTCTCAGGCCTTAGATGGTCATTAGCGGCAGAGTCAGACCCTTTTTATACGAATCTTCTTAGCCGATTTTCTTTAACACAGATGCTCAGGCAGCATTACCAGAGGAAGCAAAATAAACCATGGATATCATGGATACTATAAAAGACCAGATTGAAAGCAACCCCGTTATTATTTATATGAAGGGTTCACCCGATCAACCACAATGTGGGTTTTCAGCACGTACTATCGAAGCTTTAATGGGCTGCGGAAAACGTTTTGCCTTTGTCGATATTTTGGCTAATCCCGATATTCGTTCAAATTTGCCTAAATATGCAAACTGGCCAACATTCCCTCAGTTATGGGTAAAAGGCGAGTTAGTGGGCGGCTGTGATATCGTGACTGAAATGTTTGAGAACGGTGAGTTACTGCCAATGATTACGGCAGCTGTTCCTGATGAAGCACCTAAAAGCGACGCCTAAGCTAATAAAGCAGAAAATTAGTAAAGCGCCCAGTGAGCAATGCACTCAATGAGTAAAATACTAGGCTAACAATGTATTCAAGTTGCGATCATGTCGCATAGTAATTACTGTGTTTGGTGCTAATATCTATTGATATACCGATGGATGTTAAGAACGAGTCACTTATCGCGTGTTAGCATTTTTAGGGAACAACCTTAACTGCGGGCTATTAAGCTCGCAGTTTTGTTATTTATTATTCGTTTATTGATTATATTCAAGTGGCCATTGGTACAGGTCACCACTGAGAAAGGAAACAATTATGCCTGTTATTACTCTTCCTGACGGAAGCCAGCGTGCTTTCGACCTTCCTGTTTCTATTATGCAAGTGGCTGCAGATATTGGCCCCGGTCTCGCTAAGGCGACGATTGCTGGTGTGGTTAATGACCAGCTTAAAGATGCTTGTGAGCTTATTGATACTGATTCAACGCTACGCATTATTACTGCCAAAGATGATGAAGGCGTTGAAATTATTCGCCACTCTTGTGCGCATTTAATTGGTCATGCGGTTAAGCAGTTATTTCCTGATGCCAGCATGGTTATTGGGCCGGTGATTGATGAAGGCTTTTACTACGACATAGCCACTGAGAAACCGTTTACACCAGAAGACGTCGATAAAATTGAAGCGCGCATGAAAGAGTTAATTGCGCAAGAGTATGACGTGGTTAAAAAGATGACACCGCGTAATGAAGTTATTGCTGAATTCACTGAACGAGGCGAAGAATATAAGCTGCGTTTAATTGATGATATGCCTGACGAAACCGCTATGGGGCTTTACTATCATCAAGATTATTTGGATATGTGTCGTGGTCCGCATGTACCGAATACCCGCTTTTTAAAGCATTTTAAGCTGACTAAGCTGGCTGGCGCTTATTGGCGCGGTGATGCGAATAATGAAATGCTTCAGCGTGTTTATGGCACGGCATGGGCCGATAAAAAAGGCTTAAAAGCCTATGTCCATCGTATGGAAGAAGCTGAAAAGCGCGACCATAGAAAAATAGGCAAAAAGCTCGACCTGTTTCATTTACAAGAAGAAGCACCGGGCATGGTGTTTTGGCATCCGCGTGGCTGGGCCTTGTATCAAGTTATTGAGCAATATATGCGTGAGGTGCAAAACCTTAACGGCTATGAAGAAATTAGAACCCCGCAAGTGGTTGATCG
>JABIQF010000132.1 GCA_018668095.1 Cellvibrionales bacterium | reverse complement strand
CTTCTGCTCTTCTTTGTTTCTTGCCTTCTCTTTTCTTTTTTGAGCGGCATGCGGAGCTCAATAGTAAAAACCGGCCGTTAGGCTGAGTTTTTACTTGTTTTAAAATAAAAAGAAGTCTACTGAACTTG
This sequence comes from Cellvibrionales bacterium, assembly GCA_018668095.1. GTDB lineage: Bacteria > Pseudomonadota > Gammaproteobacteria > Pseudomonadales > UBA7434 > UBA7434. The sequence continues at coordinate 20,282 of JABIQF010000132.1, read as the reverse complement.
TTCGTTGTAGCCGCATTGTGTTTTGAAAAGTCTGCGGCAACACAGTGATATTGGCTGGAGGCGAGCTTAGATTTTGACGATCAATTAGGTCGAGTGAAAAACGTTTTCGTAGGTGTAGCTAAAATGTAATGGATGAAACTATCCCAAAGCGAATAGGTTATATCGGGGTCAATCTTCGTCAGATTGTGTGCTTTCTTTTGGTTACTTTTCTTTGCACAAGCAAAGAAAAGTGACTGGCATGTCGGGCCACCCCGACGGTCTTGATTGAAAACCATAAAAAGAAAAATAAAAATCCAGAATATAAAATGACGCTAAACGAGAAAAGCTCTCCCTATCGACTCAAATCAAACAAGTTTACCGCCGAAAATGCTTGCCAGCATCATCATTCACTTCCAATGTTAACCCTTGAGTCGACTTCTCCAACACTTCAGCATTATCATCCCGCTCAAGCTTAATCATCAACCGCAAATCATTCGCCGAATCCGCATGAGCAATAGCATCTTCATAAGTAATCTCACCACGCGTGTAAAGTGTATATAACGCTTGATCAAATGTTTGCATCCCTTGCTCACTCGAGCGCTTCATTAAATCTTTTAACTTTCGGACTTCACCCTTACGAATTAAATCTGCCGCAAGTGGTGTATTCAATAATACCTCAACCACTGCACGTCGACTCTTGCCATCCGGAGTAGGAACAAGCTGCTGTGCAATCATGCCGCGTAAGTTAAGCGATAAATCCATCCAAAGCTGCGGATGACGCTCGGCAGGAAAAAAATGCAATATTCGATCAAGTGCTTGGTTTGCATTGTTAGCATGCAAGGTACAAAGACAAAGATGACCCGTCTCAGAAAAAGTAATCGCTTGCTCCATCGCTTCGCGAGTACGAATCTCACCAATCATAATAACGTCTGGAGCTTGCCGTAACATATTTTTTAAAGCGACTTCAAAGCTTTCAGTATCTATGCCTACTTCACGCTGCGTCACAATACAGCCATCATGTTGATGAATAAATTCAATGGGGTCTTCAACGCTAATAATATGTCCATGGCTGTTTTGATTACGATGCCCAATCATCGAGGCCAATGATGTCGATTTACCCGTACCGGTTGCGCCAACAAAAACTACAAGGCCGCGTTTGGTCATCGATAAATCTTTAACGATATCGGGTAAGCCTAAATCATCTATTTGTGGAATATGTGTTTCTATACGCCGAATAACAATGCCAGTTAAGTTGCGCTGATAAAAAGCACTAGCTCTAAAGCGACCAACGCCTCTTGCACTTACCGCAAAATTGAGCTCTTTTGTTTTTACAAACTCTTTACGCTGATCTTCATTCATGATGCTCAGAACAGCTTCGCGCGTTGCCTCTGGAGAAAGTGGCGTATTACTAATGGGTACCACTTTGCCATTGAGTTTTATACTCGGTGGAACACCCGCAGTAATAAAAAGATCGGAAGCGCCTTTTTCTACCATCGATGTAAGCAGTGGAAAAATATCCATTTAGAAACTCTCCGGCATTTTGGCGACTTCTTTTGCTGCATCGCGAGAGATTGTTCGGTTAGCAACAAGTGTCGTGAGGCATTGATCCATGGTTTGCATGCCAAGGTTGGCGCCGGTCTGTATAGCTGAATACATTTGTGCCACTTTATCTTCACGAATTAAGTTTCGAATGGCGGGTGTGCCAATCATAATTTCATGTGCAGCCACTCGACCACCGCCACTGCGCTTGATTAAGGTTTGAGAAATAACGGCTTGTAAACTTTCGGATAACATTGAACGCACCATGTCTTTTTCAGCCGCAGGGAAAACATCAACAATTCTATCGATGGTTTTTGCTGCAGAGGTGGTGTGCAAGGTGCCAAAAACTAAGTGACCGGTCTCGGCGGCAGTCAGTGCAAGGCGAATCGTTTCTAAATCACGTAATTCACCAACTAAAATAATATCGGGATCTTCACGCAGTGCTGAACGGAGCGCTTCATTAAAACCGTGTGTATGTCTATGCACCTCACGTTGGTTAACCAAACACTTTTTGCTTTCATGAACAAATTCAATAGGATCTTCGATGGTGAGTATATGGTCGTAGCGATGCTCATTAATAAAATCGACCATGGCTGCCAGCGAGGTTGATTTACCCGAGCCTGTGGGTCCGGTGACAAGCACTAAGCCTCTAGGTACTGCAGCGATATCGCGAAACACTTGTCCCATGCCTAAATCTTCCATCGACAGCACTTTTGAGGGGATGGTTCTAAAAACGGCGCCAGCGCCACGATTTTGATTAAATGCATTCACCCTAAAGCGGGCAACACCAGGTACTTCAAAGGAGAAATCAGTTTCGAGAAATTCTTCAAAATCCTTACGTTGGCCGTCATTCATAATCTCGTAAATAAGATCATGCACTTCTTTTTGTTCGAGTGCCGGTAAGTTAACGCGGCGAACATCACCATCTACGCGTATCATGGGAGGTAAACCGGCTGACAAATGTAAATCAGAGGCATTTTGTTTTGCGCTAAAAGCCAATAATTCAGTGATATCCATAAAGTGTCCTATTGTTTGAAAAACGGGTTGTATAACATTTGATAATCGAAAAAAATGAGTCGTTAATAGCAGTCATTCATTGTTCAGAGTCATAATTATTAATAGACAAGCTATTGAGCGCGTTGTTAGATAACTGCATGGCAGTTGCTGAACTATTGCGACAAACCGATTAAAATCCACTATTTGTATTGTTAAGCCAAAGCCTTTGCTCTGGCAGGTGAATCTATAACCAAATGATAGCTATTGATCAAAATATTACTGATGTTCGTGCCAGGATTAAGCAGGCAGCCACACTTTATTCGCGTGAAAGCTCGACTATTTCTCTTCTTGCTGTGAGTAAAAAGCAGCCGGTTAGTGCCATCCAAGTTGCTATGGCGTCCGGCATTAAGGATTTTGGTGAAAACTACTTGCAAGAAGCTGAGCTTAAAATCAATGAACTTCGAGGAATGTCGCTTAAATGGCACTATATTGGCGCTATCCAGTCCAATAAAACACGTGCTATTGCGAGCTTATTCGACTGGGTACACAGTGTTGATCGCGTTAGCATAGCTCAGCGGTTAAGCAATCAACGTCCTGAGGGCCTAGCGCCGCTCAATATTTGCTTACAAGTTAATATCGATGCCGAAGCCAGTAAATCGGGATTGCTGCCTGAAGATGTGCTTGTGGCGGTGGAGCAGATAAATAGCATGCCGAATTTATGCTTGCGTGGCCTAATGGCCATACCGGCTAAATCTGATGATACCCAAAGCACGCGAGCCAGCTTTTCGCGTATGTATCAATTATTCGAGCAGGCGCAGCAACTCAGTGATGCATCGAGCTTTGATACTTTATCGATGGGTATGTCTGCCGATATTGAGCCAGCCATTGCCGAGGGTGCAACTTTATTACGCGTAGGGACTGATATTTTTGGTGCTCGCAGTTCATAATGGCGCAGCATTATTCCACACTCAAACCGCATACCAAAAACGAATAGAAGACCGGAGTTGTTTTGACCAAGCCAACAGATCATTTATCTTCAAATAGCCCTGACACAAATACAGCCATCGCCAAAATTGCTTTTATCGGTGCCGGTAATATGGCGCGCAGTTTAATCGGCGGCTTGTTAAAGCAGGGTTATCCAGCAAGCCATATTGCTTGTAGCGATCCTATGGAAGCCAGTTTAACGTCCATTGCAGCAATGGGCGCCGTCAGCACTTCAACATCCAATACCGATACTATTGCAGCGGCCGATGTGGTTATCCTAGCCGTTAAGCCTCAGGTGATGCGTGAAGTGTTAACGCCACTGATGCCAATGTTAACCAGCAAAAAACCGTTATTGATATCTATTGCTGCGGGCATTAGCTGTGATAGCTTACAGAATTGGGCGGGTGAAGGCGTCCCCATTGTTCGCTGCATGCCTAATACGCCTGCATTGCTACAAGTGGGTGCTACCGGTTTATATGCAACCGATGCGGTATCGGCAGCACAGCATAAAACCGCTGATGTTATTTTATCGGCTGTTGGCACGGTTGTTTGGGTTAAGCAAGAAAACGAATTAGATGCAGTAACGGCTGTTTCAGGAAGCGGTCCGGCTTACTTCTTTTTATTAATGGAAGCCATGCAAGCCGCAGGCGAAAAGTTAGGTTTAACGGCTGAAGCTGCAGCACAGTTAACTCAGCAAACGGCCTTAGGCGCTGCGCGAATGGCTATAGAAAGTGATGTTGATGTTGCTGAATTACGTAAGCGAGTAACATCACCTAACGGTACAACTCAGGCGGCTGTAGAAAGTTTTATAGCAAACAATATAGAAGATACGGTAGAGCAAGCATTGCAGGCTGCGTTTACGCGTTCGCAATCACTCGCTAAAGAGTTAGGTTAGCTTTAAAAACAAACCTTTATTGTTTTATTTATACATTGAAAATGAGAATACGATTAAATGATTAACCAAATATTAGAATTATTGATTAGCTCTGTGATCGAGCTTTATACCATGTTGGTATTACTTCGTTTAATGATGCAGTTAGCGCGAGCTGATTTTTATAATCCTATCTCACAATTTATTGTTAAAGCCACAGACCCATTACTTAAACCGTTAAGACGTTTTATTCCGGGTTTATGGGGCATCGATATACCATCCATCGTCTTGGCTTTATTGGTTCAAATTGTTGGTCTTGTTTTAATGATGCTACTTAAAGGGACTGTTAGTGGAAGTCTCATGCTATTTTTATTATTAGGTTTATTCGGCGTCCTTAATATCAGTTTAAAAATTGCATTTTTTGCGATTATTATTGTTATCGTCGTAAGCTGGATTGCGCCTCAATCGTATAACCCTGCGGTTTCTTTACTGCGTCAAATAAGTGATCCCTTAATGGCGCCGTTTAGAAGAATTATTCCGCCAATGGGTGGCTTAGATTTTGCGCCGATGCTCGCCATGTTTGTTATTCATGTTTTGCGATCAATTGTATTACCCAATATATTTATGGCGATAGGTGGTTAGGCTAAACTTCAGATGTATACTTAAAGCGAATCATTAGCCTCTGCGATAGTTGCAAAGGCTTCAATAACTTTATTAGGCGCTTGTACCAATTCAACTAATACGCCTTCGGCGCCTATTGGAAACATTTCGTTGCCTTTAGGGTGAATAAAACAAACGTCATAGCCCGCTGCACCCTTTCTAATGCCGCCGGGCGTAAAGCGTACGCCTTGTTCGGTTAGCCATTCTACAGCGGCATTTAAATTATCAATCCACAAACCTATATGATTCAAAGCCGGTTCATGGACTTTGGGTTTTTTATTTTCGTCAATGGGCTGCATTAAATCGACTTCTACTTTAAAGACGCCGTGGCCAAGCTCACAAATATCTTCGTCAACGTTTTCTGCATCATTCAAGTAGGTGTTGGCATAACGCAATCCTAAGGTATCAACCCAAAATGCACGTAGCTTCTTTTTGTCTAAGCCGCCAACAGCCACTTGCTGAATGCCGAGTACGGAAAAAGGTCTTGGGGTCGACATGCGCTCACTCCTAACAAAGAAAAGAATTGAAATATTATACGTCTATATTGCTATTCACGATTGTTAAAAGGTAGCCACTTTGAGGTAGTGGCAATATTGGTTTTAACTTGCTCGGCTTCACTTTTAATAAAGCGATTAATAGCGACTCTAAAATCAGGATGTTTAATCCAATGGTTAGACCAAGTATTGATGGGCTTAAAACCGCGTTTAACTTTATGTTCTCCTTGAGCGCCGGCATCGAATTTCTTTAAGCCTTTTTCAATACAAAATTCTATGCCTTGATAGTAGCAGGCTTCAAAGTGCAAAAACTCAGCATCTTGATTGCAGCCCCAATAACGACCGAATAAAGTATCCGAAGAAAATAAATTGAGTGCACCAGCAATGATAGCGTCATCTTGTAATGCGATTACTAATAATATTTGCTCAGGCATGGTTTTGGCAATGCGTTGAAAAAAGGCTTTAGGTAGGTAACCACCATGTCCTGATCGCTTGGCATAAGTGCGCTGATAAAAATCGAAAAAAGTATCCCATAGCGAGTCGTCAATATCAGAGCCGGTAAGGCGTAATAATGTAATACCCTGATCTTTAACCCACTGCCGCTCTTTTTTAACATCTTTACGTTTGCGAGATTTAAATTCAGCTAAAAAATCATCGAAATCGCTAAAAGCATCTTGGTGCTTGTTTTCATTAAACCAATGGTATTGATGGCTATGTCGCTGTGTCAGTTGTTGATTGGCGAGTGCGTCAGAAACCGATTTTGTTGAATATAAAAAATGAAATGAAGACAGATCGAGTTTTTCGCATTGTTCAATACAAGCTTCTTTCAAAGATTGGTAAATAACTTCACTGTTACTTAAAGCGGTTTCAGCAATGGCAATTCGAGATCCGCTCACAGGTGAATAGGGAATAGCGCCGAGTAGCTTGGGAAAATAATTTAAGCCATTGCGTTCATAGGCTTCGCTCCAAGACCAATCAAAAATATATTCGCCATAGGAGTGATATTTTAAATACAGTGGCGCAGCGGCAACCGCTGTAGTGCCATCAAAAACAATGGCATGGTATGGCTGCCAACCGCTTTTTTGTGTGCAGGCGGCGCCAATAGAAAGATCATTGTTGCCAGCAGTTTCTAGTGCATGCAAAAATTCATAGCGGATAAAAGGATAGTCAGTGCCGCAGACGCTATTCCATAGCGGCTGGCCAATATCCTCAATAGCTTTGTAAAAACGGACTTCCATTTATATTACCGGAGATGACACTTCATAGTGATGGCGTGATTATAGTGATATATAAAATGCATAATCAGCAGCAAACCCAATAAAGATGACAAGGCCTACATAGTTATTATTTAAAAAAGCCTTAAAGTATTTATTTTTATCACGCTGGCTAATAAGTGATTGCTGGTAAATAAACAGTAGGGCCGTTAAACAGATTGCGCCATAGTAAATACGGCCTATCTCAAGCAACAGACCTATTTTTATCATTAAGGCAATAAAAATACATTGTAAGAATGAGGTGATAAGCCGATCGTAACGGCCAAATAATATCGCTGTGGATTTAACGCCAGCAATCAAATCATCATCTCTATCGACCATGGCATAAAAGGTGTCATAAGCAACAACCCAAACTATAACGGCGCTGTATAGTGGCAAAATAATAGCGGGAAGCGTATTTGTTTGCGCAGCGAAAGCCATGGGGATCGAGCAACTAAAAGCCATGCCTAAGACAACTTGTGGTAAATGCGTAAAGCGTTTAGTAAAAGGATAAAGCGCAGCGAGTAATAATGCTGCAAACGCTAACAAAACCGTTAAGCGATTAGTAAAAATGAGTAATAGAGCTGCAGCTGCGCATAGCAATATAAAAAGCTGTATAGCTTCTTTAGGCGTTATAAGCCCGGCGGCTAAAGGTCTTTGTTTGGTGCGCTCAATAAAGCCATCAATATTTCGGTCGGCATAATCATTGATAACGCAGCCTGCCGAGCGCATTAAGAATGCGCCAACAATAAAGATAATCACTAATAATGGATCAGGCATACCCTTAGCAGCTATCCACAATGACCATAAGGCGGGCCATATAACTAAGTAAGAGCCAATAGGTTTGTCGACACGCATCAGTTGTAAGTAATGTGGAATGTGACGACGCGTTAACACAAGCATATAAAAACCAATTTAAAATTCAAAAACATGTTTAAGGCTGAAAGGCGGGCAAAAAAACTTCACCAACCAATAAAGGTTTATTATAAATCACAAATCGAGATCGGCGGCCCCAAAGTATTGGGTTTTCTTTGCCTACATTAATCTGCGATGTTGCGTATAGGGGTAAATCTGTTGTCGGTATACGAGCAATTTGAAAGGGACTTCTCTGCATGCCTGGGGTGTTAAACAGCAGTTGCCCGAGTGGTCGATTATCCAAGTGTCGTAAATGTCTTAATTCGCCAGTTAATGAACTTACTGGAATAACACTTCGCGCATAAACCCAAGGCTGTTGATGGCCTAATAATAGTACTTCTCGAATTAGACAGCGTAGCCGTGGTGAACTTTCTAATAAGTCGTATTCAGACAATGTAGCATTACCCCATTGCTGACGAAGAACTTGAACTGAAAAATTCTGCTTACTGGTTTTAATTAGGCGTTGAGTTAAGGAAGTACTATCGAGTAACCACTCTCGATTAGCTGTCGGCAACGCGCTGCCGAAGCGAGTATGAAAATCACGCCAGATGGGTCCTTGTGGGTGGAATCGTATCGGTTGTTGGTCGTACAATGGATGGCTTTCCGTTGGCGATAAAATAATAAATGCTGAGTATGAGAATGCGGTATTGAGACATAACTTGCAAGTAGAGAGCGCTATTCGTTTGATAAGTCGCTTTGAGCAATAGCGAGATACATTGTCCGTCGATATGATTCCAGATAATGAGAGGTTAATTGAATGAAGGTATGGGAATGTCTGGTTTGTGGCTGGCTCTATGATGAAGCCAAAGGGTGGCCAGAAGATGGTATTGCGCCGGGAACCGCTTGGCAAGATGTGCCCGAAGATTGGCTTTGCCCAGAATGCGGCGTGGGCAAAGAAGATTTCGAGATGGTCGAGGTCGCAGTCAGTGATGAAGAATCTGAGGCAGCATCAGAGACCACAACTTCTGACAATGCTGTGGTTAGTGCTCCAGTAGTGATTGTAGGCACAGGGTTGGCAGGTTATAACTTGGCCCGTGAGTTTCGTAAGCTCGATAAAGAAACGCCGCTCTTATTAATTACTACCGATGATGGCTGCTGTTATTCAAAGCCAATGTTATCAACCGGCTTTACTCGAGAGATGACAGCCGATGATTTATCACAGGCGAATGCGGGCCAAATGGCAGAGCAATTGCAGGCAAGTATCTGGACGTTTACTGAGGTCACGTCTATTAATACGAATGAGCAAACGCTCGAAGTGAATACATCAAAGTCGACATCGTATAAAGCACTCGTATTAGCCTGGGGCGCTGAGGTGATTAATCCGCCATTAACAGGTACCGGTTTAGACAGTGTTTATGCGATTAATGATTTGATGGATTATCGCCGGCTGAGGGAAGAGATAAGTAGTCAGAATGCTAAAAAAATATTTGTTATTGGCGCGGGATTAATTGGTTCAGAGATAACGAATGATCTACTCAATGGTGGTTTTCAGGTCGAAGCCGCTGATCCGCTTGCTCATAATTTAGCCTCATTGCTACCTGAGCCAGCAGGCCGAGCTGTGCAACAAGCGCTTGAAGCGCAAGGCGCCAAATTCCATTTTGGTACAATCGTTGAATCAATTGATACAAAAGCAAGCGGTAAAGGTGCTTTACTCACCTTGGCTAATGGCTCAGAAGTAACGGCAGATCTGGTAATTTCGGCGATTGGCGTCCGACCTCGTATAAATCTTGCACAACAAAGCGGAATTGCGGTAAATCGGGGCATCAAAGCGAATAGATTAATGGCAACTAGCGCCGCGAATGTTTACACTCTGGGTGATTGCGCTGAGGTCGAAGGCCATGTACTTTACTATGTAGCGCCATTAATGGCTGCAGCAAGGGCATTAGCGAAAACGTTAACAGGTACGCCGACAAATGTGGAATATCCTGCAATGCCGGTAACGATTAAGACGCCGGCTTGTCCCATTGTGGTTGCTCCGCCTGCACGAGAGGCTGAGGGGCGCTGGGAAATACAAATAGATAGTGCCGATAATAAAAATGTTATCGCCCAGTTTAAAGATGCGAAGGGCCAGTTATTGGGTTTTGCATTAACAGGACAGGGCACAAAAGAGAAACAAGCACTACAAAAACAACTGCCAGCTATTTTAGCGTAGCGGGCATTTTAAAATAGCTGTCATTGTTATGGGGCAGTTTTAGCGCGTATGACATATACGCTTATTAATGACGAGGAATGAAATATGAACAAGACTGAACTTGCAGCGATTGTTGCTGATAAAGCCGACATTTCAAAAGAAAAGGCTAATGAAGTTGTTACTGCGATTACTGACGAAATTACAGCGGCACTTGCTCGCGAAGATAGCGTTAGCTTAATTGGTTTTGGTAGTTTCGTCCGTCGTTCACGCGCGGCACGTAAAGGCAAAAACCCACAAACAGGTGAAGAAATCGATATTAAAGCAAGTAACTCAGTAGGCTTTAAAGCGGGTAAAGCGCTTAAGGCTTCTGTTAACTAGAAGTAGTTAATCAGAAACAGCTAGCTAGAAATAGTTAACTGTAATGAGTTAATCGATTTGCTCGTCACTTTTAATAACAACATTAAGAGTGACGAGCGTTTCATTGCTGATTTTTTTTACATGCTTTCAGTATTCTACAAATGCCTTTCTTTATCATTCTATTATTCAATTGCCACCCAAATGATTAATCCTATCAATGAGGCTTGTTGATGACCCTTACTAATAAAATATTTATTGCCATGGCCGCCGGCATTGCTTTCGGCTCAATCGCTAATGTATTACCAGAATCAGCGTATGACGCATGGCTAGAGCAAGTTGTTTTCTTGGGTCTATTTGATGTAGTCGGCAGTATTTTTGTAGCGTCTTTAAAGTTATTAGTAGTGCCCATGGTATTTGTGTCGTTAACCTGTGGAACAGCCAGCTTAGGCAGCCATGGAAATATGGGCGCGATGGCTGCAAAAACAGTGGGCTTATATTTAATGACAACAGCTATTGCTATAACGATTGCACTCAGCATGGCATTGATTATAGAGCCGGGCAGTGGTGATCAATTTAATAGCCAGTTAACCACAGACGCAAGTTATCAGGCGAAAAACGCGCCGCCTTTAAAAGATGTGTTAATTAATATCATTCCTAGCAACCCTATTAAAGCGATGGCCGAAGGCAATATGCTGCAGGTAATTGTCTTTGCTTTATTATTTGGTATAGCGATTTCACGTTCTGGTGAGTTTGGCGCAAAAATAGCAAAAAGCTTTGAATCATTAAATGAAGTCATTATGGAAATGGTGATGATACTGATGCGGTTAGCGCCCTACGGTATTTTTTGTTTACTCGCAAAAATATTTTATGCGACTGGCTTCGAATTAATTCAGCAGTTATTTGCTTATTTTATGACAGTGGTTATGGCATTACTGTTTCATGGCGCTGTTATTTATACAGGCATATTAAAATTATTTACCGGTTTAAGTCCTATCAAATTTTTAAAGCATATGCGGCCAATAATGATGTTTGGTTTTTCTACCGCATCCAGTAATGCGACGATGCCTGTTACCTTAGAGACGGTTGAAGAAAAAATGGGTGTGAAAAACTCTGTCGCTTCGTTTACGGTTCCCTTAGGTGCGACCATTAATATGGATGGCACAGCAATTATGCAAGGTGTTGCCACCGTATTTATTGCGCAGGCCTATCAAATTGATATTGGTTTAGTAGGTTATCTCACGGTTATTCTAACGGCGACATTAGCTTCTATTGGCACTGCTGGTGTGCCGGGGGTGGGCTTAGTTACATTGGCGTTGGTGTTGCAGCAAGTGGGATTGCCCGTCGAAGGTATTGCATTAATTATTGGTGTCGACCGTTTGCTTGATATGTTGCGAACTGCTTTGAATGTAACGGGTGATTCAGTTGTATCTTGCGTAGTCGCGAAAAGCGAAAATGCCATCGACATCAATACTTTTAATCGCTAATCAATAAAAACTGTAGATACAAAAAAGGTAGACGTTAAACCCATGGATGCTCAAGAAGTTAAAGAGCGCTTTGCAAAAAAAGCGACGCGGTTTTATATCGTCAATTTTATTATGGCGCTGATTATTGGTGTGGGTTTATATCAAGCGAAAGCGCTTGGTATTTATAAAGAAGCGTTTGTTCCGATTATTGCGCTTTTCCTTTTATGGATATTTAATATCGATAAACTGTATCGCTGTCCTGCCTGCGGGAAAGTGCCGCGCGGTAAAGAGGGCTTAATTTATTTGCCCAAAAACTGTACCGCGTGTGATGTTGAGCTGCGTTAGATAAGTGCTTCAATAGCGGCAGCAATCGCTTCAGGCTTTGCTGTAGGCGCAAATCGTTCTACCACTTCGCCCTTTCTATTGACCAAAAATTTAGTGAAGTTCCATTTAATCCGCTTAGAACCTAACAAGCCTTTGGCATTGGATTTTAAATGCTCAAAGAGTGGGTGAGCTTGCTCGCCATTGACCTCAACTTTTTCAGCCATGGTAAAGCTAACGCCATAGTTAAGCTGACAAAACTCTGTAATTTCACTTATTGAGCCAGGGTCTTGCTTACCAAATTGATTACAGGGAAAGCCAAGCACAACGAGGCCTTTTTCTGCATACTGCTTATTAAGTTTTTCTAAACCTTCAAATTGCGGGGTAAAGCCGCATTTGCTGGCGGTATTTACAATAAGCAGAACTTTATCTTGATAGTCTTGAATCGGCTGATCAGTCCCATTGGGAAGTTTGAAGTTTAGATGGTAGATATCACTCATAAATAAATCCATAGATTTTATTAGTAGGGGTATTAGGCACAGCAAAAAACACGGTAAGCCAGTAGCTATAAGCTAAAGTTTACCGTGATTATGCAGTGTTAACTATAAAATTTAATTTAATCTAGCTGACGTTTCATTTGTTGTATTAAAACACTGGCTTTAGTTCGACCGTATTGCGAAGGAGATCGATCGAGGTAGCGTGATAGCGCATTAATAGCTGCTCGTGGCTGTTTAGCTTGAGCGTAGAGTTGTCCGGCATCTAATAGAAGCTCTGCTTCATCAGGCGCAATTTTACGCATGGTATCTAAGGTGATAATAGCATCGAGGAAATTATGTTTATCTACTTGGCGTTGCTTAATATTATTTTGTAAGCGAAGCAGAGTTTTGCGGTTAGATATAGCTTGATAGTGCTCTGGTTTGAGTTCAGCCTCAGAGCCAAGAGCGAGCTTTAACAGGCGACGTAAATCAACTGCATTAACGATACTGGCATTGTGAAAGGGATCGAAAATAATACGTTCGCCATTCGCTTCAAGGCGACAAATAAAATGGCCTGGTAATCCAATACCTACGATATTCCAACCCTGTGCTTTAGCGACATGCATACAGATAATGCCAAGCGGAATGGGCATGCCTTTTCTTCGTTCAATTACTGAACATAAATCTGCATTTTCTAATTCTTCATAGTGATCATAATTACCATGGTAGTTATATTGGTCATATATCACTGCTTGTATAGAGCGTAATTTCTTCTTAATGTCATGATGACTATTGTTATCGGATTCATCAGCATGAAGATCGCCACCTGCGATACTGGCATAGTAAGCGGCGACAGCATCAGAGAGCTCGGCGAGGTGGTCGGTATAAAAACTCATGGGCTGATTGCCCATTAATGACAAGCCTAAAGCGGCACTTGCAAGACATATTGACTCGTCGTCATAAGAGCCGAGTAAGTTTATTTGCTGTATAGGATTGAGACATCTATCCATACGAAAACCTCTAAGTTTTATAGTCATTATAATGATGAAGCAGAAGTGGATATTTAAATATTTCTCACTACGCTGGTCGATAATCTATAGACTTTAATTCTTTTGGTAAGTTCTTATACTTTATACGGTAGGGATTTATTAACCGATGACTTAACATACCCCAAGTTTAAACTTTTGTATGTAATAATTTATCTGAATGATGAAATAAATATAAAAGAAATGGAACTTGTTCGTTTACTAAACGTATTTTGAGTAGGTAAAAATTAACCCTTTGTTTATGCACTGATTTAACGCAAAAAATGAACTTTTTAAGGCGACAATAATATTAAGCGTTAGATCATAGTTAGCCATTTTGATAAGGCGTTGGCAATGACAGTTAAATAAATTTTACAATGCTTTAAACATTTGTTGTATTTTTAATCAACCTGAAGCTTTAGAAAAGATTTTATAGCCCGTCATAAATAAAGGGTTTTTTAAGTAGTCTTTGATCTATATCCTAATTAATTAGAGAAAAAAATATGTCAGTTTATATTCAAGTTTTTATGCTCGCTGTTATTTTCACGCTCAGCGCTTATGCAATATTGCTCTGCAAGAAATTATGGAAGCTTAAGCGAGATGCCACGACAGATAAAAATAAAGAGCAACAACGTGTAGAAAATAAAAAAATAGAAACACAGGAGAGTATTCATATTCTCATAAGTTGCTTGTTACAAGATCAAGTGTCACTCACTGAGGCGGCCATCAGAATATCTGGACTGGCTAAATCCTTAAAGCTCAGTGATATTGAGCAACAGTTTTATATTGCCTTTGATAATTTAGCTATGGCGACATCTCATATTCCAATATTGGAAGCTTGGGGTAAATTGTCGACGAAAGAGCAGAAGCGTTTTAATGATGAGCGTGGGACAATAGAAGGAGAACATAAAGATAAGGTTTTAGACGCGGCTAAACGCTTAAGACAGCCTCAATAGTTCGCTGGGCTCTTCACTGAGCGCTCAAGTTCTTAGTTTTCTTCAATTAAAGTAAGGTTAAACAGGTTAATATGCAGTTATCATTGATTTATGCGCGCTCACTCAACCGTTGTATTGGTAAAGAGGGAGGCATTCCTTGGCATTTGCCCGATGAGTTTGGTCATTTTAAAAAGACCACGCTTGGCAAGCCTATTATCATGGGTAGAAAGACTTATGAAGATCACAAGTCCGCATTACCAGGCCGCCGTAATATTGTCATAAGCCGACAGCCAGATTATTCGGTTGTAGAGGGTATAGAGCTGGCTGATTCCTTAGAAAGTGCTATTGCGATGGCGACTGAGACCAGTGATGAGATTTTTGTGATTGGCGGGGTACATTTTTTTGTTGAGGCCATGCCTCTAGCCAGCCGTATTTACGAAACCGTGGTTCAGGCGGAGATTGATGGAGAGGCAACATTGCCTGCCTTTGATCTTAGTGAGTGGGAAACTACTTTGCTCGGTGAGCATGATATAGATGAGCGACATGCCTATGCCTATAAGATGTATGAGCACCGTCGTTTAGCCTCAATTTAATTAAAGCGTTTAACAGAGCTGTATTAATCATGGCTTCTCTAACTTGGAAACTTTGCTAATGGCGTCACTTCAAGATCAACTGCTTAACGCTGGTATGGTTGATAAAAAAAAGGCCAAAAAAATTGAGAAAGAAAAGCGCAAGCAGGCCAAGCAGCTGCCAAAAGGTCAAAAACTAGCCAATGAGTCGCGCGATCAAGCACAGCAAGCATTAAATGAAAAAGCGCTGCGAGATAAAGAAACAAATCGAGCGCTTCAAGAAGTCGCTCAAGTTAAAGCCATTGCTGCGCAAATTAAGCAGTTAATTGAAGCTAACCGCCTCGATCGAAGTAAAGGCGATGTGGCTTTTCAGTTCGTTGACGGCAAAAAAATTAAGAAAATGCATATTTCGGCATTGTTCCAAAACCAGTTAGGTAAAGGACAAATAGCGATTGTTAAACTGGGCGAGCACTATGAGCTCGTGCCGACAGCCGTCGCAGAAAAAATTAAGCAACGTGATGAGAATTTGGTTGTCATGTTAAGTGAACAGAGTAGCGTGGGCAAAGATCAAGTTGATGAAGATGATCCTTACGCTGATTTTAAAATCCCCGATGATTTAATGTGGTAGTTCTTACTGCATCTAACGACCGAAACAACATAGGCTATTTATTGTGAGTTCCTCCGACTTTTCATCGCTTGCGCTTGCGCCCGAGTTAATTTCAAACTTAAGCACCTTAGGCTATCACGAGATGACGCCTATCCAAGCGCAGAGCTTGCCAAAAATTATTGCCGGCGAAGATGTGATTGCGCAAGGTAAAACAGGTTCAGGAAAAACCGCCGCCTTTGGTCTAGGTCTTTTGGCTTCACTCAATGTAAAGCAATTTCGAATTCAAGCTTTAGTACTCTGCCCAACGCGTGAGTTAGCTGATCAAGTCGCAAAAGAAATTCGCCGTTTGGCGAGGTCTATCCATAATATAAAAGTGTTAACGCTTTGTGGTGGCATGCCGTTTGGCCCGCAAATAGGATCGTTAGAACATGGCGCACATATTATTGTTGGTACACCGGGCCGAATAGAAGAGCATGTTCGCAAAGGAACATTGGTTTTTAATTCATTAAAAACATTGGTACTTGATGAAGCCGACCGAATGTTAGAAATGGGTTTTCAGCCAGCCTTAGATGCCATTATTGAAGATATGCCCGCTAATCGACAGACTCTGCTTTTTAGTGCTACTTTCCCTGAAGAAATAGAATCGGTTGCGCAGCGTATTATGCGTAAGCCTACACGTATTGCCGTTGAGTCTCGGCATGCCAATCATATTATTGATCAACGGGTTTATGAAGTGGGTAACGATGAACATCGCTTACAAGCTTTACAGCTATTACTTTTAGATTTAGATCCAGAGTCGGCCGTGGTTTTTTGTAACACAAAGCTTGAAACGCAAGCATTAGCCGATGCCTTAAAAAAAGCCGGTTTTAGTGCTATGTCTTTGCATGGTGATCTCGATCAAAAACAAAGAGACCAAGCGTTAGTTCGCTTTGATAATAAAAGCATCAATATTATTGTGGCAACCGACGTTGCTGCCCGCGGCTTAGATATTGAAGCCTTAGATATGGTGGTTAATTATCATATTGCCAGAGACCTTGATGTTCATGTACACCGTATTGGTCGTACTGGCCGCGCTGGTAGTCAGGGTGTCGCTTGTACCTTGGTGAGTGAAAAGGAAAAATATAAATTGGGTTTGTTAGAAGCGCATTTAGGTCAAACGATTGCAGTATCACCATTGCCCTCTAATCAATTATTGAATCAATCGCCGCGTCAACCAGCAATGACTACATTGCAAATTGATGGTGGTAAAAAACAAAAAGTACGTGCCGGTGATATTGTTGGTGCATTGACGGCGAAGGGTGAAATAGAAGCAGGACAAGTAGGTAAGATTCAAATTTTTGATAATCGTGCTTATATTGCAGTCGCAAGACAAGTCACGCAGATTGCATTAGATAAAATAACGCATGGAAAATTGAAAGGGCGCACCTTTCGCGTTCGTCATATTAGAGGCTAGTTGAGCGCAATGCCAAATAAAAATGCGTTTATTAATCTTATGTATTTAGGTGCATTACCGTTTATTGCCAGCGCAATATTGTCGTTACTGTCTATTGATACTTTGCCGTGGCTAGGATCAGTAGCGCATATAGTGAGTGTGTATGCATTAGTCATTAGTGTTTTTATGGCAGGCATACTTTGGGGCATTATGCTTCAGGTGAATAGAGATAACTCTGTTGGTCAGATCAATTTTTTAATTAGCAATATTCTTACGTTAACCGTATGGTTCGTTTATCTCATTTATCCAGATAGTATTGCTTTTCTATTAACCACAGCTGTCGTATTTTTGTGGCTATTAATGCTCGATGCAAAACTCGTCCAAGAGCAGCATATTAGCAAGTGTTACTATCAAGCGCGAAAATGGGTGAGTACGATAGTCATACTATCGTTGCTAACGATTGCTGCCAGTTAACATTGTTACTCTTCTAAACTAACCTTTGTTTAATAAAAGCTAAGTCTTGTAGTTATACTCATCTATTTTAAGTAAAATCTTAAAAATAAATCTCTTTCATTGAAAACTATAAAAGAATTCATTATGAGCAATCCTTCGTTTGATATCGTTGTATTTGGTGCCACCAGTTTTGTTGGTCAAATTCTTAGCCAGTATTTATTTGATCAGTACGGAGCTTCAGGTATCCGTTGGGCTATGGCGGGTCGCTCACAGCAAAAGCTTGAACAGCTTAGATCACAGCTTGGTGAAGCTGCAGCTGAAATACCATTGTTGATTGCCGATGCAGCAGATGATGCAGCCTTAGCGGAGTTGTGTAAGCAAACACAGGTGGTTATTTCTACCGTTGGTCCTTATGCCTTATATGGCGAGTCAATGATCCGCGCCTGCTGTGATAGTGGCACAGACTACTGTGACCTAACGGGCGAAGCACAGTGGATTAAACGAATGCAAGATCGCTATGAAGAAAAAGCTAAAGAGACAGGCGCTAGAATTGTTCACTCCTGTGGATTTGATTCGATACCTTCAGATTTAGGCGTGCATTTTTTACAGCAACATGCACAGGCTAAATTCAATAGCCACTGCAACAATATTTTAATGCGAGTAAAGCAATTAACGGGTACGGCATCGGGTGGAACAATAGCGAGTGTTATTAATTTAACAAAAGAAGCCGTTGCAGATAAAAAAATACGCAAAGAAATGGCCAACCCCTATTCTTGTTGTCCGGCAGACCATGGTTTTACTGTTAGGCAGAATCATGTGGGTGTGAGTTATGACAATGAATACAATAGCTGGGTTGCGCCTTTTATTATGGCGGCAATTAATACGCGTATAGTGCATCGATCCAATGCATTATCAGGCAGCGCCTATGGTATTGATTTTATGTATGAAGAGGCTGTGATAAAAGGTGATGGTGAAAAAGGAGAGAAGCGTGCAAAGAAAGCCGCTTCAGATGCGCGTAAATTTATGACGCTAGTCGCGTTTGCACCTACACGTTGGATCTTAGAGCGTTTTATTTTACCTAAGCCGGGCGAAGGCCCTACGCCAGAAGAACAGCTGAATGGGAGCTATGATTTACGCTTTATGGGCACAAGCCCGCAAGGCGAAAAAATAGAAGTGAAAGTGACGGGTGATCGTGACCCAGGTTATGGCTCAACCGCTAAGATGTTAGGCCAAGCAGCTTGCAGCATAGCGTTTGATATTGATCAAGACACTGCCGGTGGTTTTTGGACACCGGCAACGCTATTAGGTGATCGTTTAATTGAGCGATTGAAAAGTGATGCAGGCCTGACCTTTGATGTTATCGGATAGTTAACAGCTAATAGTTAACAGCTAACCCTTAAGTGTTAATGGCTCGGTATTAAATTGAATGCCGAGCCAGCCGTCCAAAATAAAATTCCGAATATTGGCATGGTCATCGCCGCTCGGGTTACCGAGCACGTCATCACGATAGTACTTGCCGAACAACGCTAATGTTTCCATTTCGCTAAAGCCATTAAGTTGTGCAAAGGCAAATATTTTGCAAGAGCCCTCATTGGTTCCTGCCTCGTTTACCACTCCACCATTAGTAAAGCTTGTGGCCGTAAAATAATAAAGCGTATCAATCAATGCCATTACTTGTTCGAAGCTAATGGTTGCTGGTGATTCTTGAGCCTGTTGGTGCAATGCTTGAATTGTCATTATATCTCGCTGAGCTTATGCCATTAAAGTTTGAGCGTTGCATTATCATTGATAAAGCGAGAAGGTCAACGGGTGAATGTGATATGACTATTTTTTGTTGAAAAAAAAGGCTTTTCAATTTAATGAAAAGCCTTTTAGATTTTATTAAAAATTGACGTTAGCGGCGCTGTTTAAATAGTCCTAAGCCAGCGATTGCTGATAAGAATAACCATGCCCCGGCAGGAATCGGAACAGCAGCATCGGTACCGCCTATTGAAGGGTTTTCAGTTGACACTGAAAGTAAACTTAAGGCGCCTAGTACTTTTAGTTCCTTACCGCCTGACGCTGTAAATTTAAGTTCCATTTTGAGATGGTCATTATCAAAATCGTTAAGGTCTAAGCTGAGTGGCAAGCTCATGTCAGAAAAAACAGATTTTGAGCTGTCTTGGATTTCAATTTTAAATTTATCAAAATCTAACAAAAAAGCACTGCTGTTGCCTTGGTTGCCAACAACGCCGCTACGAAAGCTAGTATCTTTGTCCTCAATTTTAAATTTATCTTTATTGTCTTCAACCGTGATTTTTATATCGTTACTGATATTGGCATCGCTTGCAGTATCTTCACTGGTATAGACTGCGGTTCCATTAGAAGAGGCAACGGTAAAAGAAAAATTAATCCCATTGGTGTATTCAGCTTTATTGTTATTGCCACCAGAAGACGCAAGGCTATTATCGACTGAAAAACTGCCAGAAATAATATCATCGATTGCAAAACCGAAAGAGTTTGGGTCATCTAATTTTTTGTCATCGATTTCATTCACTGTACCGCTAAAAGTGTAAGTGACAATAGATGCTTGGGCTACCATTGATACACTAAAACTGAATAGCGATATCAATAGAAAAGAGAAAAACTGGGTTGTGTGATGCTTCATTAGAAAAAATTCCTTCTTTTTTTATTAAAAGTATAATATTAGATTAGTAGATGACCAGATTTGAAGTCAAATTAAATCGCTGTGAGTGTGGTCGATAGTCGATAAATAGATATTATTACTCTTAGTATCAAGGGGTTAGTGGGCATATTTTTTTTCGGCGTTTTGTTCAAGTTAG
>JABIQF010000281.1 GCA_018668095.1 Cellvibrionales bacterium | reverse complement strand
CCATTAAGGCGCAAAGCGTTACTCTTAATTATCTCGCCGATGATGGTGAAACCTACCAACTGAATTTTATCGATACGCCAGGCCATGTTGATTTCTCTTATGAGGTTTCACGTTCTCTTGCTGCTTGTGAGGGTGCATTGCTGATTGTCGATGCTGCGCAAGGTGTTGAAGCGCAGTCGGTGGCTAATTGCTATACGGCCATTGATCAAGGCCTCGAAGTCGTGCCCATTCTGAATAAAATGGACTTGCCACAAGTAGAGCCAGAACGCGTGGCTCAAGAAATTGAAGATATTATTGGTATTGATGCCACCGATGCCTGCCGCGTTAGCGCTAAGTCGGGCGAGGGTATACGTGAAGCTTTAGAGCGAATAGTGCAAACGATTCCTGCGCCGGTGGGTGATGCCGATGCGCCTTTGCAAGCATTAATCATTGATTCTTGGTTTGATAATTACCTTGGTGTTGTCTCCTTAGTGAGAGTGTTGCAGGGCACACTTAAAGTCAGAGATAAAATTGTCGCCATGTCTAATGCGCGCGCGCATATTGTTGATCAAGTTGGTGTCTTCACACCGAAACGATTAAATACCAAAGATCTCTCAGCGGGCGAGGTTGGCTTTGTTGTGGCCGGTATTAAAGACATTCATGGTGCGCCGGTAGGTGATACGTTTACGCATGCTAAAAATGAAGATGTTGAAGCCTTACCAGGCTTCAAAAAAGTACAACCTAAAGTGTATGCGGGATTGTTTACGGTCAGCTCCGATGATTACGAAGCGTTCAGAGAAGCGTTAGCTAAGCTAACCTTGAACGATGCGTCATTATTTTATGAACCCGAAGTGTCTGATGCTTTAGGGTTTGGTTTCCGCTGCGGCTTTCTTGGCATGCTGCACATGGAAATTATTCAAGAGCGCTTAGAGCGAGAATATAATCTTGATCTTATTACTACAGCACCGACGGTGGTCTATCAAATACTCACCAATAAAGGTGAGACACTTGCCGTCGATAACCCCTCTAAGCTGCCTGATCTTGGCACCATTGAAGAAATGCGCGAGCCGATTGTGCGAGCCAATATATTGGTTCCGCAAGAGCATTTGGGTAACGTTATTACGCTGTGTATAGAAAAGCGCGGCGTCCAAAAAGATATGCAGTTTTTAGGCAAGCAAGTATCGCTGGTTTATGAAATTCCGATGAATGAAGTGGTTCTAGACTTTTTTGATCGCTTAAAATCATGTAGTAAAGGCTATGCGTCGCTGGATTATCAATTTGAGCGTTTTCAGGCTGCTAAGTTAGTACGTTTAGACGTTCTTATTAATAGTGAGCGTGTTGATGCGTTGGCGATTATTGTGCATCGCGATTTGGCAGAATCTCGCGGCCGTTCACTGGTTGAAGCAATGAAAGGTTTGATACCACGACAAATGTTTGATGTGGCGATACAGGCTGCCATTGGTGGGCATGTTATTGCGCGACAAACGGTAAAAGCTTTACGTAAAAATGTTACCGCGAAGTGTTATGGTGGTGATATTAGTCGTAAAAAGAAATTATTAGAAAAACAGAAAGCCGGTAAAAAGCGCATGAAACAAGTGGGTAACGTTGAAATTCCTCAGTCGGCATTCTTGGCTGTATTGAAAGTTGACAGCTAGTGAGCTACTTATTATTTATCTCTCGGAATTCGTTTAAATCCTTTTAAGTATGATTATTATTTTACGCAAGCCTGTAATGGAGTTGGTGAGTTATGGATCTTAATTTCCCTTTAATATTAATGTCTTTGGTTGCTGCCGGCGGCCTCATTTGGTTGCTTGATATTGTTTGGCTAAGTAAAAAACGTGGCCCCAATGACAGTGAGTCGGCATTAGTTGAAAATGCAAAGTCATTAACGCCAGTGCTAGCCTTCGTATTTATTATTCGCTCTTTTCTTTATGAGCCTTTTCAAATTCCATCGGGTTCAATGGAAAGAACGTTATTGGTAGGTGACTTTATTCTCGTGAATAAATATACCTATGGTATTCGACTGCCTGTTTGGCGCGATAAAGTTTTCGATTTAAACGATCCGCAGCGCGGTGATGTGATGGTGTTTTTTCCGCCACATAAAGATCAATATTATATTAAACGAGTTGTTGGCCTACCGGGTGACTTAGTCGAATACACCAATAAGGTGTTGACGATTAATGGTGAGCTTCAGGTCCAAACACCATTAAGTGGCAAAAAGCGTGCACTCTACCAGCAGTTTACAGAGGCCTTGGGTGATGTTGATCATCAGATTCAAATAAATACTTCAGCGCAGCGTAATGATGATATTCGCGTGCGAGTGCCCGAAGGTCATTACTTTATGATGGGTGATAACCGCGATAACAGTCAAGATAGTCGTTATTGGGGAGCTGTTTCTGAAGAGCGTATTGTTGGTAAAGCGGTTGCGATATGGATGCATAAAGAGCCTGGTTGGCATTTACCTACGTTTTCACGCGCGGGATCCTTCAAGTAGGCGTTTTTGAGCTAAACTATAGCCTATTAATTAGACTGTAATAGGTGAGGGATATGAGCAATCAATACTTACGTCAGCAAGCTGAGCAAAGCCAAAGGTTTTTGTCAGCGCGTTTTTACCGTCAAGCAGGTATGTCTTCTATAGGCTTGGTTACAAGTATTGCGCTAGGTTTATTGCTATTAACGTGCACATTGAAGATGTTGCCAGCCTACATACAGAATTGGAATGTGCAGTCAGTGCTTGATAGTGTTTTGACTGAGCATTTGGAGCGAGCGACGCCGTTAACGAAAGCTGAGATTCGTTCTCGCATTAATAAGCGTCTCAACATCAATCAAATAACGGTGTTGACCTCGAAACAGATAGATATTGAAAAAACAGCCGAAGCGTATACGGTGATCGCTGATTATGAGGTTCGAGAGTCGCTATTTTCCAATATCGATGTAGTGATGAAATTTGATAACAGCGTGTCATTACCGTTTAGTCGTCAGAAATAAATAGTACTTAACAGGGCGCGCTGTTCATATTATTAATAGTAATATCAATAGCCAATAGTGCTTCGGATATTATTCAGGATATTATTCAGCGTAGTGCTCAGAGTAGTGCTCAGAGTAGTGCTCAGAATAGTACTAAAAATAGTACTCTGGTTGACTTTGATTTATTCAGGTCAATCAGATAACTAAAAAAATAATTAACGTATGTTCAATTGAATAAGGTATTTCTATCAACAATCAAATGTTAAAAATTAAGACAGGGATGGTTTAAATGGCACAAATAAAAGCGACTTTATTAAAAAATATTCAAGCGCGGATAGGTTATGTGTTTAAAGATAGTGCGTTATTAGAGCTGGCGCTAACGCATAAAAGCGCAGGCTCTCCGAACAATGAGCGCCTAGAATTTTTAGGTGATTCATTGCTGAATGTAGTAGCGGCAGAAGCGTTATTTTCACGTTTTGATGATGTGCCCGAAGGTGTTATGACAACCGCTCGTTCGCAGTTAGTAAAAGGAAAAACACTGGCTGAAATTGGACTTGCTTTGGAATTAGATCAATTAATGATTCTCGGGCTTGGTGAGCGAAAAAATGTCTCACCGGTTAAGCATTCCATTGTAGGTGATGCCGTTGAGGCAGTGATTGGTGCCATTTATGTTGACAGTGATTTTATTACTTGTCAGAAAATAGTTTTGAATTTACTGAAGCCTTATCTCGATCGTGTATCGATAGTTCCTGAATTTAAAGATGCAAAAACATTGCTCCAAGAGTTGATGCAGGCTGAGCGTTTGGCGTTACCTCATTATGAGTTAGTTGAAGTCGAAGGGCCTGGGCATCAACAGAAATTCACTATTAAATGCAGTGTGAAGTTAAATAATGTCAGCGCTACCGGTGAAGGTTTAAGTCGCCGTGCCGCTGAGCAAAGTGCAGCCATTAAAGTGCTTAAGCAATTTAATTATGCAGAGACTGATACTATTTCTGAGAGTAACCGTGATGAACAAGTTAAAGGATCATAATGAGTATTGAGGATCCACAATATTGTGGTTATGTGGCCTTAGTTGGTCGACCTAATGTTGGTAAGTCAACATTATTAAATAATTTGCTTGGTCAAAAAATTAGCATTACATCGCGCAAGCCGCAAACTACGCGGCATCGAATTACAGGTATTGATACTCGTGATCAATACCAAAGTATTTTTGTTGATACACCCGGTATTCATCAAACGCAAACCAATGCAATGAATCGTTATATGAACCGCGCGGCCGCAAGTACTATTGCCGATGTTGATGTCACAGTATTTATTGTTGATCGCTTAGTTTGGAATGAAGAAGACGAGCTTGTGGTTAAAAGTTTAGCCAATGCAAGATCGCCAATTATTTTGGCGATTAACAAAGTCGATCGCATTGTCGAAAAAAATCGTTTGCTTCCTCATATTCAAACGCTAGCAACGAAATTTAGTTGGGCCGATATACTGCCTATATCAGCTAAAAACGGTTATAACGTCGATGCTTTACGTGCAGCGATTAATAAGCGCTTGCCAGAAAAGCCGCATTTTTATGATGAAGATCAAATAACTGATCGCAGTGAACGCTTTATGGCGGCGGAGTTAATTCGCGAAAAGCTGATGCGTCAATGCGGCGACGAGTTACCTTATCAGGTAGCGGTTGAAATTGAAGAATACAAGCTGGTTAATAATATCGTTCATATTCATGCATTAATTTGGGTTGAGCGTGATGGGCAGAAAAAAATCATTATCGGTAAGTCGGGCGAGCAAATAAAAAGTATTGGCACTGATGCCCGTAAAGATATTGAAATTATGACTGACCAAAAAGTGATGTTGAAATTATGGGTTAAAGTGAAAAGCAGTTGGTCTGATGATGAGCGAATGCTGAAAAGTTTAGGCTTTGAGGAATAGCTTAATGTTTCTTTACCGTTATTATTCTTAATTTTTTATGTTGCCAAATAAGCGCTTATGAATCATTCGCTTAATCATTGCTTTTTATTGCATCAGCGCCCTTACAGGGAAACCAGCGTTATTATTGACTTGCTAACCGAGTCAGAAGGGCGCGTTAGCGTTGTCTGTAAGGGAGTTCGTGGCTCAGGCAATAAAGCTGCCTCATTGCGCAGCACCTTACAGCCCTTTGCTGCGCTCTCGGTAGCGTGGTCAGGAAAATCCAGCCTCAAATCTTTACGCAGCGCAGAAGTCACCCGTTTAGCGCCGCGTTTCTTACAGCATCAACTTTATGCTGCTTTGTATCTCAATGAGCTGCTAATTCGATTGTTTCAGCAGGGAGAAGCTCAGGTCAATTTATTTTCGGAATACCGTCATGCCATTACCGAGCTTTCAAATGTCGATTTAACGGAGAGTGGCAGTACCGAAATACCGCTCAGACGCTTCGAGTTCAAGTTATTAGCTACCCTAGGGTTCGAGGTCGATTTTTCTTTTGATAC
This sequence comes from Cellvibrionales bacterium, assembly GCA_018668095.1. Lineage (GTDB taxonomy): Bacteria > Pseudomonadota > Gammaproteobacteria > Pseudomonadales > UBA7434 > UBA7434. Next base: position 635 of record JABIQF010000281.1, on the reverse strand, counting down.
GGTGACAAGTCAGCCTATCGAGGCTGAAGGCCTTTACCACTTCCACAGTGAATTCGGTTTTAGTCAGCAGCCTTTTATGGAGGCTATTCCAGATACTATGGCCGAATTAAAGAAAGAGCAGCAAGTGAGCAGCCAATTAAAAGAGTTAGTGCCGGGTGATCATTTGCTGGCTTTGCAGCAGCAAGATTATAGCCGTGTCGAGGTTCGTCGTGCCGCTAAACTGATTATGCGAGCAGCGCTAGCACCCCATTTAGGCGGTAGAGCGTTAAAGAGTCGTGAACTGTATTCTAAAAAGTAATCGAAGAATATTTATTCAGATTTACTGTGTTTTAAACGTGCTGTCCATATTATTATTTTTATGCCAATCCAATACTAATGCTATCTGATGATACACCTCTTGAAGTGCTTCATTAACGGCCTCTTTAGTGTTGTAGGTGAGGTCAGTTGAACTAGATGCATTTAGAACGCCGAGTGAATTTTTCAGTAGAGTCTCACACTGATTAAGTTGGTTTTTCAATGCATTAGCGCCTGTCATCGCTGCTGCACCATGCAGTTTATGAATGAAGTCAATAATGGTCTCAGGAGATTGATCCATTATCGTCTTTTTATCTTTAACAGCTTGGTTAAGCTCCTTT